>JALONW010000511.1 GCA_025454725.1 Anaerolineae bacterium | reverse complement strand
CGAGTGCCACACCGACCTCGCCTTTTCCGGATGTGCCGCCCAGCCCCACACCTGACATCCGTTTCCCAACCGAGATTTCGGGCGAAGTGCCGATGGGTGATGGGATTACCATCCCGCAGGCGGCAGGTCTGCCGGCGGATTCGGGTGTTGCGACGGAAATTGCGCTGCCTGAAATCGAACGCCCCAACCTGCTGACGGTTTCCCTTCGCGATGGTTCGGTTCTGAATGCCGAAGTCTACCCCGGTCGAGCAGGGATGCCGGGCGTGCTGCTGGTCGGCGCGAGTTTTGAGGCGTGGGGCGGTTTTCCGGTTATCCTGCGCGACCTAGGCTATACAGTTATGACGGTTGAGGGCGGCGTGAGTGCCGAGGCGTCGGCTATGCCCGCCATACTGGATACGCTCGCCGTCCAGCCCAACCTTGATTCGGGCCGCTTTGTGGTGATGGGGGTGGCCGAAGGGTCAGATATGGCGCTGGTCGGCTGTGCGTCTCAGTCGCGCTGCATCGGTGCGGTGGTCATCAGCCCGACCGGGCTGGCCGGGTTGGCCGACGCCGCCCGTGCGATGGGGCCACGCCCGGTGCTGCTGGCCGCCAGCGAGACCGATGGTGTGTCATTGGCGACGGCAGAGGCCGCCCGTCAAGCCGCGCAGAATGCCACGCTGCAATCGTTTGAAGACGCTGGGCGCGGCACGCAGATTCTCAACACCCAACCGGATTTCGTGGCGCTGGTTGGGCAGTGGTTGGCCGAAATCAGCGGGTCTTAGGCTATAATCGAACCCGAATTCGATTATCAGACAACACCAAAGGACAGACCTGTATGATTCCGACGCCAGAAGGCTTCCGCCACCGCTACGCCATCGCCGTCCGCTATGGCGACATGGACACGCTCGGCCACGTTAATAACTCCAAATATTTGACCTACATTGAGCAAGCGCGCATCACCTACGTGCGTGACCTCGCGCTGTGGGACGGCAAGCTGGGCGATTACGGCATCATTATGGCGCGGGCAGTGGTCGATTACCGCGTCCCGGTGACCATGGACGACGGCGACGCGATTATCTTCAGCCGGACGGCGCGCATCGGCACCAAGAGTTTTGAGATGGAGCATGTGGTGATGGTCGAGCGCGACGGGCAACCCGTCTTAGCGACGCAGGCCAGCATTGTCGGGGTGGCGTTCAATTACAGCACCAATGCGACCATCGCCGTCCCGGACGAATGGCGCGCCAAGATTAATGCTTATGAGGTCAATCCGCCCGCGAGCTAGAGGCTTTTCAGGCCATGACCGGTCAGCACGATGACGACCGCGCCGGTCTCGCCCGGCGGGAGGTGGGCGCGGACTTGAGGGAGGGCGGCGGCGGTCAGGGCGCTGGTCGGCTCGGTGAATAAACCGCGCTGCGCCAGCGCAGACCGCGCCACGATAATTTCGTCTTCTTGGCACCGTAGCGCCGCCCCGCCGGATTCGCGGATGGCGGTCAAGACCTGCTCACCGCGCACGGGCTGACCAATCACCACGCCGTCAGCGACGGTTGGACCGGGGACGACTCGCACGGGCTCCGGTGCGCCGGACTCGAACCCGCGCACGAACGGGTCGCACGCGGCGGATTGTATTGCGTACAGCCGGGGCAGTCGGTCAATGAGGCCAGCGGCGTGCAGCGCCCGGAATCCGTGCGCGACGCCCAATACCAACAAGCCTTGACCGGCGGGCATCACAACCGCAGCGGGTGCGCTGCCGAGCTGTTCCCATAATTCCCACGCGAGGGTTTGCTGCCCGCTGACGAAAAATGGACTCCACGCATGGCTGGCATAGGCCGCGCCGGACTCAACAGCCCGTAAGCAGGCTTCGGTCACATCGGCGCGGCTGCCTTCCACCTCGACCAACTCAGCGGCGGCAGCGATGGCGCGTTTTTTGCCTGCGGGGGCGCTGGTCGGGGCAAAGATGCGCGCCCGCAGGCCAGCGGCGGCTGTGTACAGCGCTAGCGACGCGCCCGCGTTGCCTGACGAGTCTTCGACCACGTCACGGATGCCCTGCGCCACCAGATAATTGACCAAGACCTCCGTCCCCCGGTCTTTATAGCTCCCGGTCGGGTTCGTGTAGTCAAGTTTCGCCCAGATGGGTGCGCCGTCCCATGCCGTCTCGACCAGCGGAGTCCCGCCTGCGCCGAGCGTGACATGCTGCGCGACCGGTAGCATGTCGGCGTAGCGCCACAGCGTCCAGTCGTCGCTGCGGATGGCGTCGGCGTTGAACGGCGGCTGGTCGCTCAGTTCCAGCGGTGCGCCGCACGCCGTACAGCACCAGTCCAGTGGGGCGGGGGTGTTCTCGCAGCGGCGGCAGGTCAGGCGGGCATCCATCGGCGGGTTCCTTCTCCGTCGGGTTGTGAGTGATGAGTTGGGGGTGATGAGTGATGAGATGCCAGCTCCTCACCCCCTAAATCCCCCTCTCGGCCTTCGGCGGCTAAAGCGCACAAGGGGCGAGGGGGACTTTTTATCGTGCGGGTAGGACGTTTTCGGCTGGAAC
>JALONW010000510.1 GCA_025454725.1 Anaerolineae bacterium | reverse complement strand
AGCCTCGAAACCGGCCTCGGCACCATCGTTGGTGATGGCGGTGGTGTCCGACGACGAGTAGAGCAGCATGGCGACCTGCTGGGCGACGAAGGCGTTGTAAGTACCACCCCAGTCACGCTGCGCGCCGGTGTAGACGTAGTAGCCCTGATCCTGCATCGACTTCCACCACGAGACGAAAGCGACAGCGGCTTCACTGTTGATCAGGGTCTCGGTGGCGCGGGCCTCACGACCGTTGCCGTTGTTGACCAAATCAGCACCCTGCTGGGCGACGGCCTGCTCGAAGAACCAGCCGTGGTTCGGCCAAGTGATGCAGTTGGCGGGAGCGTTCTCCAGCGCCATGATGGCGGCGCAGGCGGCTTCGATCTCAGCCCATGTCTGGGGGATTTCGGTGATACCAGCGGCTTCGAGGATGTCCATGTTGCTGAACATGATGGCCGAGGAGGTGTTCCACGGGAACGAGGTGAAGGTGCCGTCCAGCGTGTAGTAGTTGCGAACCGGTTCGACGAACACATCGAAGTCCACCGGCAGGCCGTTGATCTCAGTGCGATCACCGAAGGCCTCGGCGACGCTCTTGAACTGCGACACACCGTCTAGGCTGGCGTCGCGGGCGTCCTGCGTGGCGGCTTCGAAATACTGGACAATGGCGGGTTGGGTCCCCTGCTCATAGGCCAGCGCAGCGGCGCTGAACAGCGACTCATAGTCAGCATAGCCCTCGATGACCACTTCGTACTGCGGGAATTGCTCGTTAAACAGGGCGGCCTTCTCGCGCGCCCAGTCAAGACGGGCATCGGTGAAGGCAATCCAGACGGGAATCTGAGTGGTTTCGGTCTCTTGCGCGCTGACGGGGACGAGCGCGGTCACGGCCAGCACGAGTGCCAGCACGACCATGAAAACGTTCTTACGGAACATCATAGGGGGTTTCTCCTCAGGAAAAACAAGTATACGCCGCTGCTTAGGCGTGCCAACGGCTACACACTATAGTCGAACGTAATTAAGGTCGATATGCAACACCGGTTAAGCACTTGTGCAGTTTGCTTAAACAAGATTTAACAATCATATCAAAACTGCCCAATATGACGAGAGCGTTTTGGCGCTGGACGCTGGGGGTATGGGCATATCGGACAAACAGGCAGCTGTCTTATACGCTTACCGCCTACCCTGTGTCACAAGTCGCCAGAAAGGCGCGCCATAAAAAAATCCCCTTCAACTATTTGTGTTAGAGGGGGATTTAAGGGGTAGAAGGTGTTTGCAAACGACCCTCATACAGGCTTGGCGACTGTGGTATCAGCGGGTCGGCAAACCGACTCCTTTGACATTTCCTCCCAATCCTTTCATCTCAGGGATTAGCGGAAGTCGCCGCCACACGCTCCACGTAGGTCTTACGAATCGAGTCGAAGCGGCGCATACTGTCCTCTAGACCGCCGGGACGGCTGCGCGCCACCCACAACACGCGCTGCTGCATCATCAGCGTATCAAGTTCGGCCAGCAGCGTGCGAGCGTCGTTGTCTTGTTCGTCTTGGATGAACAACAGCCATTTTGCGCCGTGGCGAAGCAGCAGCGCCGCCTGACGCCACTCATCGCGCACCAGCGCCGCATCGGGGCGCGTCATGCGGGCACGGTCAAGCTGTGCCAGCAGCCGGTCAATCTCCACGATGACGCCGCGCAGTGTTTCGGGGCGGACGTCGGTCTCTGCGCCGCCCCATTCGAACGCCATTTTCTTATATCGGTCGATTCCCTCCGGCGCTTGTTGCAGCATGTAGGCCAGCACCTGCCCGTTGAGGTGGTCGGGGCCGACGAGGTGATAAACGTTCGATAATCCGACCGTCGCCTCGCCCATCACCCCGGCGGGGTCGTGATAGGTGGTGTGGTCGAGCACCGCCGCGACGTCGAGGTCTCGGTTGGTCTCGTAGCACCAAGACGCGCCCGCGCCGTAGACGATTCCGACATACGACGACGGATAGGGCTGCCAGTGGCCGTTATCGCCCCAATCCGTGACCAGCACGCCGACCGCGCCGTGCTTCAGTCCAGCTTCGACCGCCGTGCGGATGTTGCCGACCGCATTGTCGGCGCGCCCGACCAGCCCGTTCCAGCTTGATGTGCCGGGGCAGACGTAAAACGGGATGCCCGAATCGGCGTAGTGCTTGCAGTTGGCGTCAAACGGGAAGGTCTCCTCGTAACCCCACTCTAAAACGGTGATGTCCCTCGGCAGTTCCGGCACGAGTTCGGGGTACTTGAGGATAATGTCGCCCCAGAACATCATCTTGAGGCCGCGCCCGGTGACTTCACGGTGCAGCGCCAGCAGCCAATCGAGATAGACGCGCCCGCCGCGCTCGGCCACCGCCGCCGCGCTCTTGCCGCGCCCCAGTTCCCACGGCTCGTCACAGCCAACGTTAAAACTGGGGCTGGTGAAATGCGGCAGTAAATCGTCGAACAGCCCGCGCACGAAGGCCATGCTATTCGGGTCGCTGGGGTCGAGGGTGCTGGGGCCGCGCCACAGCCCGGCATGGTCGATAAA
>JALONW010000131.1 GCA_025454725.1 Anaerolineae bacterium | reverse complement strand
CCTCATCACCGATTTCTTCGAGGGCGGGGACAATCAAACCCTGTTAGACACCATCCAGCAGGTGGTCGAATCCGGCGTGCATTTTTTCCCGGTCGGCGCGGTCACCAGTTCCGGCTATTTCAGCGTCAATCAGTGGTTCCGCACCCGCCTGAAGGACATGGGCAAACCCATCCTGACCGGCAGCCCCAAAAAACTTATCCGCGACCTCAAACAAGTTATCGTCATCTAACAGGAGACCCCACCATGAGCCAAACAGTCCTACGCGCCCCCGCCGAAGTGAAATATGCCGATGAATTGGCACGGTTGGCCGACCAAAGCAAAGGCCAGAAGCCGCACAGTTGGCGGCTTTCCCCTCAGATGGTGCGGTCTTTCATTATCGGTGACAAGAAGCTGGGAATCGACCAAAAATGGTTTGGCGACGCCTCGACTGTTGAACGTGCCATCGTCACACTGGCCTCTGACCGGGGGCTGCTGCTCATCGGCGACCCCGGCACGGGCAAGAGCTGGCTGGCCGAGCTGCTGGCCGCCGCCATTTCCGGCAACTCGACTTATGTCGTACAGGGAACCGCCGGGACGACCGAAGACCAGATCAAGTATTCGTGGAACATCGCGATGGTTATCGCGGCAGGTCAGTCACCGCAGTCGCTCATCCCGTCGCCCATCATGACGGCCATGCAGCACGGCGCGATGGGACGCTTCGAGGAACTTACCCGCTGCCCCAGCGACGTGCAGGACGCGCTGATTTCGATTATGAGCGAGAAATACATCGCCATCCCAGAACTCAAGACCGAGACGACCGCCTTCGCCATGCCGGGGTTCAACATTATCGCCACCGCCAACAGCCGCGACCGGGGCGTAAACGACCTGTCATCCGCGCTCAAGCGCCGTTTCAACTTCGTGCATATCCCCGTCGTGACCAACAAGAAGCAGGAACACGAAATTGTCATGTTCCGCACCCAAGAACTGCTCGCCCGCCAGCAGATTACGGTGGAAGTGCCTCCGGCCCTGCTCGACCTGCTGCTGCAAACCTTCTCCGACCTGCGCGAGGCCAGCGCCGCCGCCAGCTCTGACGATGCGCGGCTCGAATCCGCGCTTTCGACGGCGGAACAAATTGGCGTGTTAGAGGACGCACTACTGCACGCCACTTACTTCGGTGAGCAGAAACTCAGCCCCTACACCCTCGCCAACTCGCTGGTCGGGACTCTGGTGCGCCGCCTGCCCGAAGACTCGACCGTCATCAACAAATTCTGGCATACGGTGGTCGCCGAACGCAGCAAGAAGGACGCCGCCGCATGGAAAGACTTCATGGCGGGCGGCCAAGACGCGATTAAAGGGTTAAAACACTAGGTGGCCGCGATGTTCGAGCAGCTCAGACAACAGCTTGATGAGGCGGCATCTGCCTTCACCGAAGACGCGGCGGCGCTGGGCAGCCTGCTGACCACCATGGCCGCCGACGTGCAGCGGGCGATGGACGAACCGCTGGAGATTTTTCCGGTCGCGCATCACTCACCGGCCTCTGCGCTCCACATGGTGCGCTTGCTGCAAACGCGCCAACCGAAAGCCATCTATATCGAGCTGTGCGAGGACATGCGCGAGGTTTTAGTAAACCTTAACCACTGCAAGCTCCCAGTCGCGCTGCAAGCGTTCGCCGCCAAAAGCCCGCTGATACCCGTTGAAGAACTGCCGGTATCGGTCGTCGCGCCGCTGACCGAGTCGTCGGCGGAGTATCAGGCCATCGCTTACTGCCTTCAGCACCCCGAAACCGCGCTGGTGTTCGTAGACCGCGCCGTCGATTATGTGTTCCAGTGGCGCGAGGCCGACCTCGCCCCCGATGCCACCAGCGAGGAAGAAACCGACATCCCCAGCGAGGATGCCGGGCTGCATGGGAAGGCCATTGGCATCCAGTCCGGCGGCGTAGAACCCACCTTCGACGAGTTCGTCCATTTCCTGCTCAAGAACAGCAACACGCGCCACTTTGCCGAGTGGTGGGATCAATATGTCGAGCGCACCATCATCGGCGCAGATTTTGCGACCTATAAACAGGTGATGGTTCTGGTCGGCAGCCTGATTAGGCACCTCGGACGCCTTCCACACGACACCGAGGTGGACCGGCTGCGCGAGCGCTATATGTGGACGCGCATCAAACAGCACCTAAGCGCTAATCAGATTGCGCCGCAAGACGCCATCTACATCTGCGGGGCGGCGCACGCGGCCAGCGATGTGGCCGAGTTCGGCACACATACCGACGCCATTTGGGACGACCTACCGCCCACCAGCGAGACCGAATGGCTGTTCGGGGTCATCCCGTCTAGCTTCATGGCCATCGAATACCAGTTTTCGCACCCTGCTGGGACGGTCTCTATCGCTGAGGCGACGTGGCAAAAAAGCATGAAGGCCGCCAACCTCGCGCCGTTCACGTTGGGCAAGACGCCTAGCAAGCGCAAAAACGCGCTGCCGGTCAACGCGGTGACCAATAACCATGCGCTGTCCGACTTCCTGACCCAAGCACCCGCGTTTGCCAGCGCCGACGTCGAACAACTTTTGGGTTGGTGTGCCAATATCGTGGCGCTGGCGCGTCGGAATGGCTACCTCGCCAGCACCGCCGACTCGATTGCCATCTATGAGACGGCCATCCTGCTGGCGCACCTGCGGAACCGCGCCCACCCCTCCTCTTATGACTTCATCGACGCGGCCATCACCTGTCTCGAAAAAGACCGCACCCCCAAGCGGCGCAACATCGCCCAGCTCTGCCGCGCCATGCTCGGCGGCGACCGAATCGGGACGGTCGGCTATGAATCGCTGCCGCCGCTGGCACAGAACATCTACGACCGGCTCGCACCGATGGGGGTTGACCTGTTTGCCCGCACCAACCAGCGCGCCCTGATGGATTTCACCAAAGCCCCGCACCTGCGCGACTGTTCGGAGCTGCTGTGGCGGCTCAACTACCTGCTGGGTGACGCGGTGGTACAACCGATTATGGGGGAGCGCCAGCTCGGCCAACCATCCATCCAAGAATCATGGGAGGTGCGGATTGGCAAGCACCAAGGCGCGGTCATCCAACTGGGCTATGAGGGCATCACGCTCGAACAGGTGCTTGAACAGCGAATGCACCAGCGCGCTCACGCACCCGACGCCACCGCCGCTGTCGCGCTCTATACCGCTGAGGCCAGCCTGCTCTATCTCGACAGCCCACGCCTGACGCGCTCATTCGGCGAACACGCCACCCACCTCTTATCGCAGGAGACCGGGGCCAGCAGCGCGCCAGACATTTTCAACCGCGCCCGCCGCCTCATCCACTACTACCGCACTACCCCCGCTGGCCTGCCCGACTGGCTGAAACAGTTTGTCGCGGTCGGTTATACCCACTACGCTTCACTGCTCCCACAGGCCATGACCGACCCCGGCACGTCAGCGGCGGAAATCGCCGGGATGCTGGGGTTCATCTTCACGCTGGAGACACTGGCGCTCTCGTTGGGCTGCTCACGCGAGCAGATTATCATCAGTGTGCAGCAGGCCGCCCAAGAACCCATCCCCCCCGACAAAATCGGCCTACAGTGGGTGGCAGAGTGGCTGCTCGGCCTGCGGACGGTCGAGTCGATGCGCGGCGCGCTGGCTTCGGTGATGGACAACCCCCTGAGTCTAACCGCGCTGCCGGATTACCTCAACGGGTTCATCCTTTCGCTGACCTTTGCGCCGCAGGTCGCCACCTTTGTCGTCGAGGTGATGAGCAGTGTGTTTGCCAACGTCCCAGACGCCACGCTCATCCCGTGGCTGCCGGGTCTGGTGCTGCAACTGCGGGCGCACAAAGCCATCTTACCGCCCCTCATCAAAGAAGCGGCCAAGCTGTTCCCAGCGACATTGAGCGGATTCAGCCAGTGGCAGCCCGCTTGGCTGCAAGATGAGGCTGAAACCGCCGCAGATGAGGCCATTCCCGGCGGCGAGGAACTGCAGACCATCCGCGCACTGCTCGACAGCGCGCCAGAAACGCTGAACCGTTTGGCGGCGCTGGTCGTCACATAAACCAAAAACCGGCCAGCCTGTTCGTGTCAGGCTGGCCGGTCTGTTTAGCGGAACGGGTCTCTCTTATCGCTCGACGAAGCGCACCGCGTCCGCGACGACATAGCCGTTGGCGTTGGTCGTGCGGATGAGGACATTGCCGCTTGTCCCAGCGTTAAAGGTGAACGTCCCCAGCGAATACCACTGATTGCCGTTGACCTGTTGGTTGACCGTGCGCGTGGTGACGCCACCCGCGTGCGTGATGTCGAAAGAGACATTGGTGGCGCGGTTGGGATGTGCCGCCCAACGCCCATAAACCTCATACGTTCCGGCGGCTGGCAGGTTGGGGCTGTAGCGGACGCTCTTCTGCCCCTGCCCTGCGTTGTTGTCGTGCAGGTAGTTCGAGCCGTAGTAGCCCGCCGCGCCGGTCGAGGCCACCCATGAGCCGCTGACCGTGACGCCAGAGGCCGAGTTGTTATCGACGATGGAATCGAACGGCGGCGGCGCGGTGATGTTGGCCGTGGCGAACGCCAAGCGCCCATCAAGGCGCGGGCCAGTCGCATAGTACATATACAGCGTGCTGCCGACCGTCAAGAACTCCGGCGATGAAGCCTTCGCGTCGTCCGGGAAACCGCTGACGGAATCGTAGAACGTTCCAGCGCGGCGCAGCACATTGAAGTTGACATCAACCTCGGTGGCGTGCATATTGCCGTTGTTGGAGTGATAAACCACGTAGTAACGGCCATTCCACGGGAAGAAATTGGCCGAACTGAGCTGGTTGCCCTCCGACGACACTGGCGAGATGAAGGCGGTCGGCTGGGTCGTCCAGTTGCGCCCGTCGTTCGACCACGCGAGGTAGATGCGGCGCGTCCCGCTGTTGTTGCCCATCAGCAGCATGGTATAGGTGTTGCCGCGTGACGGCATGGTGTGGCGGAACACTCGCGCATACGACGCCTCACTGATGCCCGTGAAATTCGCCGTGCTGACCACCACCTTGTCATAGGTGAAGGTGATGCCGTCGGTTGAGGTCGCCAAGCGGGTGGTGCTGTTCTCGCCGTGGAAGTAGAGATAGAGCCGATTGGTTGCGCTGTCCCAGATGACATCTGGCGAAGAGACGTGGCTGACGTTGTAGTGCGGCGACCACGTGCGCCCAATCACCGGGTTGTTGGCGTACTCAATCCACGGGCCAGACGGCGAATTGGCGTAAGCGAGCGCGATACCGCCCGGCGCGTCGTGCGGGGCATAGTACATATAGTATGCGCCCAACGGGTTGCTTACGTGGTCGGCAATGCGGATGACCGACGGGAAGATAATCTCGCCGGTCGGGTTGTACTGAAGGTTATCGAGGATGCGTGTCCGGTTGCCGAACACCGGAAAATTATCGGCCTGCGCCTGCGCAGGGACAGCCACCACCAGCCCCATCAGCATCAAGCACAGTCCCACCATCCGCACGATTAAAAGTCTGCTGTTCGTCATGTCTTTTTTGTCCCTTTAACTTGCCAATCTATCGCGGTCAGAAAAACGGCCTACCCTATATTTTTGTGACGGACACCACCCCCTTGCCCTGTCCTCCTCGTCATTGAACAAAAACCGCCAGCGCCATCCAATAGAAAATACACCCCTACGGGAAAAGCCCCGGCAGGCCATTTTTTTGGCGCACATCAACACTATTTCGACTTGATAAAGCGGTTTATCAATTAATCATAACCAAAAATGACCGTTTTGTCAACGAAATGGGCGCGGGGTGGGTGGGCTGACCAGCCCCCCCACCTACCCCACGCCGCTACCCTACACACCCAGCGGGTCGAGCTTGACGCGGGGCGTCAGGCGCAGGTGTTCCGGCCACGCCAGCACAAAACCGAGCTGGTCGGATAGCAGCGTCTGGAAGTCGCTCAGGTGGTTGGCCGTGTTGCGCACCTGACGCGGCGTCAGTCCGCGAGTCAGGCAGTAAGCCGCCAGCGCGCCCGCCGCCTCACCGATGTTCCACTCAATCGGGTGCAGGCGATAACAGCCGTTGGTAATGTGCGTCACGCCGAGGTTTTTACAGGCCGGAATCAGGTTTTCGACGCGCTGTGGGATGAGCGCGCCCAGCGGAATTTGGTGCGGCCAGTTGGTGATGTCGATGTAATTACGATAGCTGCTGGGGTGCAGGTCGATGCGATAACTGCCAATTCCCACGCTGTCCGCGAACGGTTCCGCACCCTGCACACTTCCCCGTGCCTCAACGCCCACATGCTGTTCCAGCACGGTAAATTCGGCTTTAATCCGGCGGCTCTCACGGATGTACGGGGCTTGCGCCAAGTGGTCGGACGAGCCGAGCAAATCGCCGCGTGCGCGCAGTCCGCGGTAACCGTAACCGCTGTCGTGGCGCGGCGCTTCGGTCTGCATCCAGTACAGTAGGCTGAGGCTGAGCTGACGCGACCCGTTGAGCGCCTCGATTCGGTCGGCCTCGGTCACACCCGGCCCGACCAGCGGCTTGAGCCAATAATCAATCTGCGGCCAGTTGACCGAAATCACATCGCTGGGGTAGAAACCATCTGGGTAAAACTTGCGGTAGACGATGCGGCGGTAGTGCCACATATCGGTCCCGTGTGCGTCATCGGTCGGGCCGGTAAAAATGGGCCGCGTGACCGGCTCCAACGTCATCGGGTCGCTGGTCGTCCAACTGAGCTGGGGCGCAGGCCAAAACCGGGCTTGGTAGCCGCGCCAAAAATCATACTGTGCGGGCTTGTCGATGGTGTGGTCGGCATCGGGGTGATAATCGAGCGCAAAACACCACGACACGGCCTGCTGGTCAAGCGGATTGGCTTCGTTGGGCGCGTGGAGTTCGCCGGTCTCGGCTTGGCTCTCCGCCCCAGTAACATGTTCGACGCCTGCCAGCGCCAGCACGTCGCCTAGTTCGGTCGCGTCAAGGATGTACGGCGCGCTCACGACCAAACGGTCGCCTCTGTCGCGGTCTTCCAGCATCACGGCGCGCACCCGGTCGCCGTCGGCCTCTGCCGCCACCGGCACATGCCGCAGCAGCAGCGTCAGGCGCTCATTGGCGAAATACGGCGTAAACATCGCCATCAGCACGTTGAGCGCGACCTGCGGCTCGTGGCACAGCGGCGAGACGTTGCCCATGCCCGGGTTGAGGCGCGGGTTGTTGTATGCCTCAGCGACCAACGGGAAATGGGTACGATAGGTCTGGCGAATTGAGTCGCGCATTAGGCGGTAGCTGGCCGTACAGCCGGTGTTGTCGCTGTCAATCCACGGGTTTTCGTCGGGCGGGACGCCCTGCGCGGTGAGCTGACCGCCCACCCACGAGGTCTCCTCGACCAGCACCACCCGGCAGCCCATCCGCAGCGCCGCCAGCGCCGCCGCCGTGCCGCCCAAGCCCCCACCCACAATCAAAATGTCGGTCTGTAGTTCCCTCACGGTCAGCTTACCCTTTCACGCCAGAAGCGGCGAAACTCTCGACGACAAAACGCTGTGCGAACACATAGAAAATCAAAACCGGCAGCACCGACAGCGTGGTCGCCGCCAACTGCACCTCCCAGATGGGCTGGCCGAACTCGTCCGCGAAGCCGCGCAGTGCCAGCGGCAGCGTGAACATCTCGACATCGCGCAGATAGACCAGCGGCTCTAGAAAGGCGTTCCACGTCGTCAGAAAGGTGATGATGGTCACGGCGCTGAGGACGGGTTTTGCCAGCGGCAGCGCAATCCGCCAGAAGATGCCCCAGCGCGTCAGCCCGTCGAGCATGGCCGCCTCCTCCAGCTCTTGAGGGATGCCGAGGAAGTGCTGGCGCATCATGAAGGTGGCAATCACCCCTTGCGCGCCGAAAATCGGGAAAATCAGCAGCGGCCAGTGGGTGTTGTCCCACCCTGACCACTGGACAAAATTAAATTTGGGGATAATGGTCACTTCTTCTGGCATCATCAGCGCGCTGAGCAGCAGCAGGAACATCACACCGCGCCCCACAAAGTCAATGCGGGCGAAGGCGTAGCCCGCCAGCGCCGAGAAAATCACCGTCCCCAGCGTGACGACCACCGCGATATACACGCTGTTAAAGTACTGCTGGGCGAACGGCTGGAGCGTGAAAACGCGGGCGTAGTTCTCCCACTGCCACGTCTCTGGGAACAGAGTCGGCGGAAAGGCGAACACCTCGACGGCGGGCTTGACCGAACTGCCGAGCATCCAAACGAACGGAAACACGAACGGCACCGCCAGCGCCGACAAGATGAGGTAGGTCAGCAGGTTGTGGCGCACATCGCGGGCGAGAAAGTGGAGAGCGCGGGTCATCGTTCTACACCTCGTTATAGATAAAACGCTTGCGGAGCTGCCACTGCGCGATGGTGGCGACCAGCGCCAGCACGAACAGGATGACCGCTAACGCGCTGGCGTAGCCGGTATCGAACACGCGGAAGGCTTGGAAGTAGACGTAATTGACCAGCACCATCGTCGCGTTGGCGGGGCCGCTGTTGGTCATCAAGATGATGTGGTCGAACACCTTCAGCGAGCCGACGACGGTCAAAATGGTGGTCAGCAGCAGTGTCGGCCCCAGCAGCGGTATGGTGATGTTGGTGAAGCGCGCCCACACGGTCGCGCCGTCCACCTGCGCCGCTTCTTCATATTCACGGGGGATACTTTGCAGCGCCGCCAGCAGAATAATCATGTTCAGGCCGACATTTTTCAGCACGCGGGTAAAAATCACCGAAAACATCGCCCAATTCGGGTCGCGCAGCCAGTTCGGACCGTCAATGCCGACCGTGGCGAGAATCGAGTTGAGCGTGCCGTTTTCGCCTTGAAGCACGAAGCGCCACACAATCGCCCACGCTGCCGCCGATGTGACCACCGGGGCGAAAAACAGCACGCGGAAGAGCGTTGAGCCGTGAATGAGCTTGTGCAGCAGCACGGCCAAGACCAGCGCCAAAATGATATTCAGCGGGACGAGTCCAGCGGTGAAAACCAGCGTATTCCCCAACACCTGCGAGAAAATAACGTCACCACCGAGCAGCTTGGCGTAGTTGTCCAGCCCGACAAAACTCCACGTCTGCGTGAGCATATTGCGGGCTTGGAAGCTGTAGTAAAAGACCATCACCAACGGGGCCAGCACCGTCAGGACGAAACCAACCAGCATCGGGGAGACGAACAGGTAGCCGAACAGTGAGTCGCGTTGTTTCAGGCTGAAGCGCGAGGTTCGGTAATACTTTTGCGCTTGGCGCGCTTCGGCGCTGGCATAAGCAGACATGGGAGTCTTCTTTCCGGTCAAATAGGCGGTGGTTGTTGTTGGGGAGTTAAGGTTTTGGCCGTGATTTTAGGTACGAACACTCTTCCCCCCATCCCCGGCCCTTCCCCCACAAGGAGGGAAGGGTGTTGCGGATATGATATTTTTGGGCGGAAAACGTTCTTTCATACTGCGAACTGGCCGAATTTTCGCCTTATGTCTTGCCAGATTCCCCTTCCCTCCCCTGTGGGGGAAGGGGTTAGGGGATGGGGGGCAGCGACCCCACTCCCGCTAAGACTATCACAGCTCTTACCGTTCCCCCCTCGCCCCTTGTGCGCTTTAGCCGCCGCAGGCTGAGAGGGGGCTAGGGGTGAGGGGTAAGCGCTTTACTCCCCCAGCAGCGGCTGGATGGCCGCGCACATCTG
>JALONW010000509.1 GCA_025454725.1 Anaerolineae bacterium | reverse complement strand
TCATCCCGTTCGGCACGACCATCTTCACCGAAATCAACCAATTGGCGCAGCAGCATCAGGCTGTCAACTTGGGACAAGGTCGCCCAGACTTCGACGGCCCCGGCACGGTGATTGAGGCGGCGGTCGAGGCGCTGCTGTCTGGCAAGCATAACCAGTACCCGCCGGGCGTCGGCACGCCAGAACTGCGCGAGGGAGTCGCCCAACACGCTGCACGACACTACGGCCTAACGATTGACCCCGCCCATGGAGTTCTCGCCACGCCCGGCGCGACCGAGGCGGTCTTCGCTGCCATTATGGGCTTGGTAGACCCCGGCGACGAGGTGATTGTGGTCGAGCCGTTCTTTGACAGCTACGTACCGGGTATCGTCATGGCGGGCGCGACTCCGGTTTACGTCGCTATGCGCGGCGCAGATTGGGCGTTCGATGAAGCCGAACTGCGCGCTGCTTTCACCGACAAAACCCGCGTCATTATCCTCAACACGCCACACAACCCGACCGGGCGCGTCTATACCCGCGAGGAACTTTCGCTCATCGCCGAGCTGTGCATCCAATATGACGTGGCGGTCATCAGCGACGAGGTATACGAACACCTCTTGTTCGACGACGCGATCAGCGACGAGGTATACGAACACCTCTTGTTCGACGACGCGGTACACGTCCCCATCGCCGCGCTGCCCGGCATGTTCGAGCGCACCATCACCATCGGCAGTGCCGGAAAAACCTTCGGCATGACCGGCTGGAAAATTGGCTGGGCTTACGGTCATCCCGACCTCATCCGGGGGATGAACATGGCGCATCAGTACATCGCGTTTTCGGCCAATCACCCAGCGCAGCAGGCCGTCGCCTACGCCTTCAGCCTCGATGCATCATATTACGACCAATACCGGGCGCTGTACGCCAAAAAGCGCGAGATCATGATGCAGGGCATCGCCGCGTCGGGACTGCAAGCCTACACCCCTCGCGGGACGTACTTCGTGATGGCCGATTTTACGTCGCTGTTTGACGGAGACGATATGGCCTTCGCCCGCCACCTCATCCAAAACATCGGCGTGGCGGCTATCCCGCCGTCTTCGTTCTATTCCGAGGCACACAAAGCGCTCGGCCAGACCCATGTGCGCTTCGCCTTTTGTAAGGGAGACGAGGTGCTGCACACAGCGGCGGAGCGCTTGGCGAAATTGAAGCAGGGTTAATTTGACCGTTCGTTACCGCGTTTGAAATTGCCTGTAGTTTTCGCCATCACCAATTGAGCAGCTTTTTCATTGTGACAAGCGTCTATGGCAATCAGGAATTTTTGCGCGTCTTTGCCCGCTAATGTTTTGACGTGACGGCCCATCCAATACAACAACGCGCGCCCATCTTGGGTGACCTGATACGAGAAAACACCCTCGTCTAATTTGCCGCGCTTATCCACAGGCTCAGGCATGAGCGGTCTGCGCCAAATGCCCAATATCGACGCGCACAAACACCGAATCACCGACGGCGGTTAGCGTCTCACCCGCGTACACCTCACAGATGACGCGGGTTTTGCGCCCAACCTCACCGTCTACTCGCGCCTTAAGCGTCAGCGGTACGCCCATCGGCGTCGGCTTGATGTATTTAATCCCCAGCGTGCCGGTCACACAATCAACACGGGGCAGCGAACCGGCTTCACGCCCCTCGGCGCGGTAGTGATAGGCCATTACCGTCCAGTTGGAGTGACAGTCCACCAGCATAGCGATTAAGCCGCCGTAGACCAGCGACGGCCAGCCGACGAACTTGGGGTCGGGCGTGTGCGAACACACCACATGCACGTCATCGGCGTCCCAATAGCTTTTAATCCGCAGACCGTCCGGGTTCTGCGCGCCGCATCCGAAACAGACACCTTCCGGCGCGGCGAGGTCTTGTAGGGCGAGGGTGGTCATCGGTTGCTCCGTCATTTATTGGCCCAACCGGGGATCGGACGGGTTGACCTCGTAGACTGCGCCCCACGGCAGGAAGTGGGTAAAGATATTGTCCTCGCGGATGACCGTCCCATCAGCGGCGCGCACGATGCGCCGGACATTCACATCTGCGCCTTCAACCGGATACTCGGTCGCGATTTCCTGCCCCAGCGGGACAGCGCTGTTGGCCTCGTAGCGCACATCGCTGATGCTGGTGATGTTGGCGACTCGTGGCTCTTGAACCTCGACCGTGCGCCCGGTGTTGGTGCTGTAAAAGCGAAACTGGATGGAGTCGTTAGCCGGGTAAATCGACACTTCGATTAGCAGATGGTGGGGGGTGTCGTTCTGGAAGCGGAAATCGCGCTCTGGGGTGTAAATCGCCGCATCGAGGCCGGGCGGGAAATTACCCTGCTCATAGTATCCGACCCGGTACGGGTGCGCGTGGCGCTCGATGATGGTGTAACCGCCGGTGAAAGCCGCCCGGAAGATGGTTGTGCTGGTCTGGCACACCCCACCCCCAATACCATTCTGAGTGCGCTCTCCAAAGATGACCTTGGCGTCCACGAACCCTTCTTCGTAGGTCAGGTCGCCCAGCGCCCGGTTGAAGCTGAATTCCTCACCGGGGGCGATAATCAGGCCGTCCATTTTGGAAGCCGACACCGCGATGTTGACGCGCCGGTTGGCGTCGCTGCCCGCGAAGGTGGTGGTCGCCTCGGCCACGCGCTCGATGATGCCCAGTTCCGCGCCAGTGATGCCGTTGTGGTAGCGCGGCTGGACATAGCTGAACTGCATCCGCACGGTGCGCTCATCGGTCAGGGCTTTGGCTTCTAATTCGCGCAGGGTGGCCGCTACGTCTAAGCGCCGCCCACCGATGGCCGGCTGGGTCGCTTCGATTTGGCGCGTCGTTTCGTTGAAGCGGAAACGCCCATCGACTGGTGAGGTGAGCAGGCCGGGAGCAAGGGTCTCTAGGTAGGACGCCGCCGAACTCAGGTCAATCCCGACCTCATAACGATACACGCCGTCCGAGACCGGGACCAACTCAACCTTGAGCGCCGAGGCCAATTGTTCGCGGCTCAACACCCACGGCCCTAGCGGATTCCCCTGCCCGTCATCGGCGATTAGGGTCAGCGGCGCAGACAAGACCGTCTGCGCCAGAAGCGCCGCCTCGTCAAGGTTCTGGATAGCGGCGGGCTGCTCACGAATCACCA
>JALONW010000508.1 GCA_025454725.1 Anaerolineae bacterium | reverse complement strand
TATTCGTCAGGCGTGAACATGGGCGATGTCCCGTAATGCGCGGGCGAAGGTGTCAATCTCGGCGCGGGAGGTGTACAGCGCGAGGCTGGCGCGCACGGTGGCCGGTAGGCCAAGGTCGGTGTGCAGCGGCATGGCGCAGTGGTGTCCAGCGCGCACGGCAATCCCCGATAGGTCAAGCATCTGGGCGGTGTCGTGCGCGTGTAACCCTTTGACGGTGAATGCGACCACCGGGGCGCGGTGGGGCGCACGCCCAATCACCTGCACGCCGGGGATGTCTGCCAGCCACGCCAGCGTATAAGCCGTCAGCTCGGATACGCGGGCATGGACGGCCTCCATCCCAATCCCGGTCAGGTAATCGACCGCAGCGCCGAGTCCGACCGCCCCAGCAATCGGCGGCGTTCCCGCCTCGAAACGATTGGGCGGCGCGGCGTAGGTGCTGCCCGCCAATGTGACCTGTTCAATCATATCACCGCCGCCCATCCACGGGGGCATGGCCTCCAAAATTTCGCGCCGACCGTACAGCACGCCGATTCCGGTCGGCGCGCACATCTTATGGCCGCTGAAGGCGTAAAAATCGACATCCAGCGCGGCCACATCGACCGGCTGGTGGGCGACCGCCTGCGCGCCATCGACCAAGATAAATGCCCCTGCCGCGTGCGCCATCTGCGCCAGTTTGCGGATGGGGTTGACCGTCCCCAGCACATTCGAGGCGTGGGTGACGGTCAACAGGCGAACCCGCCCGGCATCGAGCGCCTGTTTAACGGCGTCGAGGTCAAGCGCGCCGTCGGGTTCCAGCGGAATATAATGCACCTCGGCACTGGTGGCCGCCGTGACCATCTGCCACGGGACAATGTTGGCGTGGTGTTCCATCACGGTTGAGAGGATGATGTCGCCGGGCCGGAGGTGGGTGCGCGCCCACGCCTGCGCTACAAGGTTGATGGATTCGGTCGTGCCACGGGTGAACACAATTTCGCGCCATGAGCGGGCGTTGATGAACCCGGCTACCTTGCGCCGCGCCGATTCGTAGGCTTCGGTCGCCGCCTCGCTGAGGAGGTGCAGCCCGCGGTGAACGTTGGCGTTGTCGTGGCGATAGAAGTGGTCTACGGCGTCGAGGACGGCCTGCGGTTTTTGGCTGGTGGCCGCGTTATCGAGGTAGACCAGCGGGACATCGGCGTGGTGTACCCGCGAGAGGATGGGGAAGTCCGCCCGCACCCGTGCGGTGTCGTATGCGATGGTCATAATTCACCCCCGGCACGATTCATCGAGCCTCGTTTAAGAGTATAACTCTAGTCTACTGCCGGGGGTGGGCGGGGTCAGGTGTCAGGTGTCATACCTCAGCGGCGCGGATGTCATGTTATCAACCTACTTAACTTGTCCGGGTTGCGGACGAAATAGACCGCCCGCACCACTCCATCGACGATGTGCGGCAGCATGGCCGTATCGCCCAACTCGGCGCTGCGGAGGAGGAGACCGGGCTGACCGTTGAGCGCTACCACTTCGACCGTGACGCCGGGTGTCTTAACGGCGCGGTGCATCAGCCCGAGCAGCATCTTCGCCACCGCGTCGCGCCCGATGATGGGCCGCACGAATGCCGGGGATTTGCCGCCGCCGTCCGAGACCGCCACCACATCCTCGGCCAGCAGACCGACCAGCGCGTCGAGGCTGCCGCCGTTGACCGCTTGCATGAACGCGCCGAAAACGCGCTGGTGTTGGTCGGGGGTGGATGTGAAGCGCGGGCGGTGGTCGGTGATGTGCTTGCGCGCCCGGCTGAACATCTGGCGGCAGGCGGCCTCGGATTTGCCCAGCGCCTCGGACAGTTCTGTATAGCCGTAACCGAACACCTCGCGCAGCAGGAAAACGGCGCGCTCCTCCGGCGTGAGCTGTTCGAGCAGCAGCAAAAACGCCACCGACAGCGACTCCCACTCGGTCACGCGCTCCTCTGGCGACGGCGGCGGCGCGTCCGGCCAGCCCTCGCGGATGGGTTCGGGCAGCCAGACGCCGGGGTACGCTTCACGCCGGGCGCGGGCGGATTTCTGCGCGTCGAGGCACAGCCGAATCACGGTGCGGCGCAGGTATGCCGCCGGCGACTGGACGGCGGCACGGTCAGCGGCGTGCCAGCGCAGGTAAGCGTCCTGCACGATGTCCTCCGCCTCTATCGCGCTGCCCATCATGCGGTAGGCGATGGCGAATAATTTGGGTCGGACTGCCTCGAAAGGGTCGTCGGTCATGGGATTCTCTTGAGTGATGAGTGATGGGTTTTGAGTGATGATGGGGTGCATTTGAACCTCACCCCTGCCCCTCTCCCTATGAGAGGGGTTTAATACGACGGGTGGTCATCTCCCCCTCTCCCCACGGAGAGGGGGCTGGGGGGTGAGGTTGTCCCGCCCGGCGGCCTTCGGGGACGGGGTACAGCCCGGTCGCGCGGCGCTCGATGTGCATCGACCAGACCGTGTAGCGGCAGATGAGTTCTTTCATCAGCGCGCCAAACCTGCCGGTAAAGACCCGCGCCTGCGGCTGGTC
>JALONW010000507.1 GCA_025454725.1 Anaerolineae bacterium | reverse complement strand
CGGTGGGCATACCACGGCTCAAGCTGTCCCTCGACGGTGACGGTGACCGCCTCGCCGGTTTTGAGCAGCGCCTTGAGCGCCGCCCGCGCATCGGCTTGGCTGATGCGGAAGTAGTCGGCCAGCCAGCCCATTTTTGCCACGCCCAGCGCCTTGAGAGTTTGCGCCACCCAACGCTCATAAATGATCGGCTTGTTGGGGGTGTTGGCGTCGTCCCACGGATAGACGCGCTCTTGCAGGTCGTAAATCCGCTGAAACCCCTCACGCCATGCCACCATCAAATCGCCGTTGGCAAACAGGTATTCCAGCGCCACTTTCTCCGCCTTCCAATTCCACCAGCCGCCCGCCTCGCCGTCCTTACGTTCAAAATCCGCCGAACGGACGGGGCCATTGGCACGGACACGGTTCAATACGTGGTCAACCGTCTCTTGGGTCAGGTTACGGTCAAACCAACTAGGGTGTGGCTGACTGCGGCGCTGAAGCATAAACCGACGGTGATAGGCGAAATCTTCAATCGGCAAAAAGCACGCCGCATGGGACCAATACTCAAACAATTGGCCGCCCGCCTGAACATCGGTCAGCCAGTTCAGTGGGAAGTCTCCGATTCGGCTGTGCAGCACGAGGTACGGGCTGCGGTTCACCACGCTAATGGTGTCGATTTGGAGGACGTGCATCCGCCGGATGGTATCGAGCAGGTCAGCGTGGGTCAGCGCGGCAGGCAGCGGGTCGGTCAAACCCTGCGCGTACAGCAGGGCAGTGCGGGCGTGGTCAAATGTGAGGTGCATGGGCGTCCTCCGGCAGATTATGATGGCACAAAAGTTCTATTATAACCCAGTTTTGCTAGCCCACAACAGGGATGCGGCAGAATTCCCACGCGAATCAATTAGGCAAAGTGCGCGGGAAGTTATATAATGTGTGCAGCTTGCCGCACAATCACCGCCGGGAGTAAGACGGTATGTCGCTAAAATTTTTGCGTAACCTCAGCGTCCTCATCAGTGTTGGGGCGCTTGGCCTAGTCGCCAGCGGCTGTGTGCTGCGTGCCAGCACCGACGAAATCCCCGCGACAGCCGTCGCCCAGAACCTGCCCACCCTGACGCCGACCAACACCGAAGAGCCGACGCCGGAACCCCAGATTACCACCGAGTTCGTCGTCATCACCGCGACGCCGGATGAAACCGCGCTGGCCGACCTTCAGGCCACTGCCGATGCGCTGAACGCTGCCAATCCGCAGGGGACAGCCATCGCGCAGCTTGACCAGCCCACGCTCGAACCGATGATGACCATCGACCCACTGATTATTGAGACGACGCTGACCATCGCCGCCGCGACCCAACAGGTGGTGGATATTACTTTGACGGCAGAGGCGAACCTCTTTATACCGACCCTTGAGCCGACCCAAGAATTTGTCCAGCCGACAGCGACCGTCGAGAATGTGCCGCCCGTCGGCAGCGGCGCAGACTGCACCCACACCGTCAGCGCCGGCGAGAACCTGTTCCGCATCGGGCTGCGCTACGGCGTCGGCTACCAGACTATCGCCAACTATAATGGCATCGCCAACCCGACCATCATCAGCATCGGCCAGCAAATCGTCATTCCCGCCTGCGGTCAAAGCACCTCGGTTGATGGTTTCGGCGGCGGCAGCAATGAGGGCGGCTTCGGCGGTGGAACCACCGGCACCGGCGGCTCGAACGTCGGCGCGGGCGGCGTGTGCGGCTCGACTTACGTGGTTGACCAGTACGAGACGCTGTTCGGCATCTCGCTGCGCTGCAACGTCCTCATCCGCGATATTATGGCGCTCAACCCGTCGATTACCAACCCAGACCGTATCTACTTTAACCAGACGCTGACGCTGCCGTAGGCCGCCATGCGCGAGAACATCACCAAAACCCAGCGCATCTACAGCGGGCGCGTCATCTCGCTGGAGGTTCACGATGTCACCCTCCCGGACGGCAAGACCAGCGTCCGGGAACGGGTCATCCATCCCGGCGCGGCGGCGGTCGTCCCACTGGACAGCGCAGGGAACGTGCTGATGGTGCGGCAGTTTCGGCTGGCGGCAGACCGGGTGCTGTTAGAAATTCCCGCTGGAACACTTGCACCCGGTGAAGACCCGGCGGTCTGTGCCGAGCGCGAGCTGCAAGAGGAGACCGGCCACCGCCCCGGCAAGCTGGAAGCGCTGGGCAGCATCTTCGTCGCGCCCGGCTACACCACCGAGATCATCCATCTCTACCTCGCCACCGACCTGAGCGAGTCGCGGCTGGCAGCGGACGCTGACGAGTTCATTGAGGTCGAGCGCATCCCACTCAAGCAGGCGCTGGCGTGGGCGCTGGACGGCACGCTGGCCGACGCCAAAAGCATCACCGCGCTGTTGATGGTTGCGCGTCGGCTGGGCATTTAATCACCTCTGTCAGGAAAGTGTAGGTTGGAATCATGGTGCGTCGCGCAGTTTGGAATCGTGCTGGGCGCGTTGGGTTTCGTCCTATTGGTCATCGGCCTGTTCCCCGGCCTTGTCGGTCGGCTGCCCAATCCCGGCGTCGGCCTGATCCAACTGATCCTGATCCTCGTTGGGTTTAGCCTATTGGTATTTGGCGCGCTGCTCTACGTCAAGTTCACCTTTTACGCCACCGTCCCCTCCAACCTGACCCAGCAGATTGGCTCACGCTTGGGACTAACCGGAATTGTGTTCGCCACAATCTCCGGCCTTGCCGACATCCTCGGCTTTGGCAGCAGCGCTGGTATTGCAGCGGGTGATGTCGTCATCGGCCAGCTTCAGATTGCTGGGATTATCGGCAGTTTCTTCCTATCGGCGCTCGGCGTCCTTATCTATACCGTCGCGGGTGACCCCGACGTAAACTAAGGCGTACCGACCGGAATATCAACCCAATTCCCCGCCGGGTTGCCCATCGCATCCAGTACGTCCAGCGGCGTGGTCTGGCTGAGGTCGTCGCCCATCCTCAGCCGGTATAGGCCGACGCGCAGCAGCGCCGCCGAATCCATCCCCGCGACCTGCGCCCACGTGTAAAGCGTATCGCCCGCGCACCAGTGGCGAGCCTGCCAGAATCGGGCGTCCAACTGGCCGACGCGGTTTCCGCTGGCGTCGAGGACATGCGCGAAAAACTGCACATCATGGGCGCGGGACTCGTAGAAGCGACGGTCGGGCGCGTCCGGCAGAGACCAGCGCAGAAAAATCCGCCCATCCACCAGCGCATACCCCATCAACAGCACACCATTGTCAAAACGGGTGGGAGTCTCCAACGATTGGACCGATATGCCGCCCGGAGCAGACTCAAACACCTCAACGATATAAGGCGGCTCACCCTCGCGGTTTTCGATAAGGGTGCGCTCGCCCCTACCGCTGTACAGGTCTACCACCGCGCC
>JALONW010000506.1 GCA_025454725.1 Anaerolineae bacterium | reverse complement strand
TCGGCGGGCGGCTGCGCCTTCCGTTTCCGTGGGCCGAACCTCACCGCCGCCCCGCGCCGCCTGATCCAAACCGTCCCAGTCGATGGGACATGGGGCGCGACAGGTGAAACGCTCGTCCTGTCGGCGGACATCCGTACCCGCAAGTGGGGCGCGGCCTCGCGCCTGATGCTGACCGTCACCTACACCGACGGCACGACCGAGACAGCCGTCGTCCGCATCCCGGCGGGGACAAACGCCTACCAGACCCTGACCACCTCACTCACGCTGACCAAACCTGCCGCCAGCGCCACCGTCTTGGTGCGCGTTAAGACTAGCGGGACGAAACAAAGCCGCCTGTGGGTCGATAATGTGGTCTTGATCGGTCAGTAAAATTTCGATGAGGCGCGCCGCCCGCCCCCGAAAAGTGGGGGTTGGTGGCGTGTCACACAAAATTTACGTAAGCATTACCCAGATTCTTATAATTGGGGGGTACAATGCGGGTTTTGCATCAGCCAGAAAGGCAAAAGTGACTCATGCAATATCCACCCAACAATCCGAATCCAAACAGCCCCAAGAAGCCGCCCCAGAACCCCAATGAAGGCGGGGAACCCCCGCGTATGCCGCAGGATTGGCGGCGTTGGATCTGGCCGGCGCTGCTGGTCTTGCTGCTGTTCCTAACCCTCGCCAGCTTGAATGGTGTAGGCGATTTGGGCGGCGGTGGCTCCAGCGTCGCCGTCTCATACAGCACACTCTACGCGCAGGTCGAGGCCGGTAACGTACCCCAGATGACCGTCCGCGAGCAGAACGTAGTCGGTGTGCTGGAAGCCAGCGCGGTCGTCCCCGACCCACAGGGGCGCGCCCGTGAAATCCCAGCGGGCGGGCGTTTCACATCCGTCATCCCGGTCGGCGATAACAGCGACTTCATCGCGGCGGCGCGCAAGAGCGGCACCGACGTGGTGGTACAGGTCCCAGAAGTCTCTATTTTGTTCTACATCCTCCAGTTCCTCCCCCTCATCCTGATTATCGGCTTCTTTGTCTGGTCGGCGCGCCGCGCCCAACGCCAGATGGGCGGCGCGTTCGGTTTCGGGCGCACCCAAGCGCGTGAATATACCGTCGAGCGCCCACAGGTGAAGTTTGTGGACGTGGCCGGGCAGGAATCGGCTAAGGGTGAACTTGAAGAGGTCGTAGACTTCCTCAAGGAGCCGGAGAAATACATCGCGCTGGGGGCGAAAATCCCGCGCGGCGTGCTATTGGTCGGCCCACCGGGGACGGGTAAGACGCTGATGGCGCGTGCTGTCGCAGGCGAGGCCAACGTCTCATTCTTCAGCATTGCCGCCTCGGAATTCGTCGAGATGTTCGTCGGCGTCGGCGCATCCCGTGTGCGTGACCTATTCCGCCGCGCCAAGGAAAACGCCCCCAGCATCGTCTTTATCGACGAAATCGACGCGGTGGGCCGCCAGCGCGGCGCTGGTCTCGGCGGTGGTCACGATGAGCGCGAACAGACGCTCAACCAGATGCTGGCCGAGATGGACGGCTTCGACCGCACCGAATCGGTCATCGTGATGGCGGCGACCAATCGCCCCGACGTGTTGGACCCCGCCCTGCTGCGCCCCGGTCGTTTCGACCGTCAGGTCACGGTTGGGCTGCCCGATAAGACCGGGCGTGAAGCCATCCTTAAGATTCACACCCGCGATAAGCCGATGGACAAAGATGTCCAGCTCAAGGATGTCGCCAAAAGTACCATCGGCTTCAGCGGTGCTGACCTTGCCAACCTTGCGAATGAGGCCGCGCTGACCGCCGCCCGCCGTAACCGCAAGAAGCTGACCATGCGCGATTTCTTGGACGCCTTCGACCGGATTGTGTTGGGCAACGAGCGCCCGCCGCTGGCCGACCCCAAGGAGCGCACCACGGTCGCCTACCATGAGGCCGGTCACGCCCTCGCCTCGGCGCTCACCCCCGGTGCAGACCCGGTGCTGAAGGTGACGATTGTCCCGCGTGGGCAGGCAGGCGGCGTCACCGTCTTCATGCCCGACAAGGAAAACCAGCTCTACACGGAGAGCTACCTGCGCGCCCGCATGATTGTCGGGTTGGGTGGCCGTGCCGCCGAGCAGGTCGCATTCGGTGAGGTCACGTCCGGCGCGGTCGGCGACCTGCGCCAAGTCACCGAGATTGCCCGGCGCATGGTCACACAGTTCGGCATGAACGAAACGCTGGGGCCGCTTAACCTCAGCGACGACGACCGCCAGCCGTTCCTCGGCTACACCATCAGCCAAGGTCGCAGCTACAGCGAGGCGACTGCCGCCAAAATCGACGCCGAAGTGCGTAAGATTGTCGAGGACGCCTACGCCCAGACGCTCAAGTTGGTCGCCGAGAACCGCGATAAGCTCGACGCGCTGGCTGAGGCGCTGATGTCGCAAGAAGTGGTCGGTTACGAGGAGATGTTCCGCGTCATCGGCATGGGCGACCAAATCCCAGAGGTGCCGAGCAACGTCTTCTCGACCGGGAGCGCCCCCAAGCCGGTTGTCTCGGTCAAGTTTGACCCGTTCGACGACCCCGCCGAGGGCGACACCGCCCCCGACAAGGCCGAGTAAGCCCATCATCCACACACAAAACCACCCCCGGTCGGAGCTATCTGGCCGGGGGTGGTGTGTTTTTAGCGAGGTCTATTCCGGCAGCGCGCAGGTGGACATCAGGTCTGCCCACAGCCAGCCCGTATCGGCAGAACCGGGCCAGCGGACATGATACCAGTCGCCGGGCGTACCGCCCGATGTCAACGTCTGAACCTGAAAGACCTCATAGGTCATCTGCGCGGTGGATTGGGTGACGACGGCGTACTCAGTCCCCGGCCCCTGACGGATGTTGTTGCCGTCGATGGTCTGGCAGACCAACACGGTTGGCGGTGGGAACGCCTCCACTGACGAGACCGGCACGCCGCCCGACTCGACCCACAGCCCCAGCGCGCCTCGACCCACAGCCCCAGCGCGCCCGTCGATAGGCTGGCGTCCCACGGGTCAAGCCAGTTGGCGCGGTTGGGATGGCGCGGCCCACGCACCTCGAAATGGAGGTGTGCGCCGCCGAACCCACTCGTGCCGCTGGTGGCGATGGGCAGACCAAGGTCGGAGACGTAGCTGTTTGTCTCGGCCAAGACGGCCTGTAGGTGCGCGTAACCGGTGTACCAGACCGCGATGTCGTGACCGACCGGGCGGGCGTGTTCGAGCAGCACATAATTCCCGTAGGCGTCGCCGCAGGTGATGTCATCCTCGGCGCAGCCCGTTTGGCGCTGGAGGACCAGCCCCGGCGCGGCGGCGTAAACCGGCGTCCCGACCGCGAGACCGTTTGGCCTGCCGCCCACATCCGTCCCTTCATGGCCGCTG
>JALONW010000130.1 GCA_025454725.1 Anaerolineae bacterium | reverse complement strand
GTATGGACGCCGCTGGTGGCCGCAAAATCGACTGCGACACGCTTGTATAAAATCGCAATCCAGCGCAGCGGCAGTCGTAAGGACTGGGCGGTACTGAGCAAGACGTTGGGCTTGACCTCTAGGGTTTCGAGGTCAATGTCAGGCTGATAGAAGCGGTTGAACAGCACCAACCCTTTTGCACCCGCCTCGTTAAACCGCTTTGCCATGTTTGCCATATTGCTGAAAAACGGGCTGAGTTTAACGGCCACTGGGATTTTCAGCGTCTTGCAGACCACACTAACGATGTCGATGTCTGTCTGTTCAATCTTCCAGCCCGGCATATCAGGGTCGGTGGGGATGGAATACAGGTTCATCTCCAGCGCATCCGCGCCCGCTGCTTGGATTTGCAGTGCGAATTTCTCCCAATTGCCGACGGTCGTCCCGTTCAAGCTGGCGATGATGGGAATATTCACACTGGCTTTGGCCTTGCGAATCTGCTCCAAGTAACTGGCCGAGTCTCCGTGAAAGGCGGCGGATTCTGGAAAGTAACTCAGTGCCTCGGAATAACTCTCTGAGCCGTAGGTGGTATGATGGTGGAGCGACAATTGTTCGCGGCGTAACTGCTCCTCAAACAAGGAGTACAGCACCACCGCGCCCGCGCCCGCATCTTCCAAGCGCTTGATGTTGTCGATTTTCTCTGACAGCGGCGACGCTGACGCGACCAGCGGTGAGCGTAATTTCAGGCCGAGGTACTCGGTGGTTAGGTTCATGACGGTTTTCCTCCATTGACTGGGCGGGAGGCCATGTACTCATAGAATGCCCAGCGAGTTTCGACGTCGTGCTGCGCTTCAGCGAACAGGGTGGCCGCCATTTCAGGGTTGCTGAGTTCCAGCATTTTGAAGCGGTTTTCCATGTGCAGATAGTCTTTGAGTGGGATTTTCGGCGGGCGCGAGTCCAACATGAGCGGATTTTCACCCTGTAGAACGCGGTCTGGGTTGTAGCGATAGAGCAGCCATTGACCGCTTTCTACCGCCGCTTTGTGGTTCTTGAGCGCGGTCGTCATGTTGATGCCGTGGGCGATGCAGTGTGAGTAGGCGATAATCAGCGCGGGGCCGTCGTAGGCCTCGGCCTCATTAAAGGCGCGCAGGGTTTGCTCGTCTTTTGCGCCCAGCGCCGCCCGTGCGACATAGACATTGCCATAACTCATGGCGATGAGGCCTAGGTCTTTCTTGGCGGCAGGTTTACCACCCGATGCGAATTTGGCGACCGCGCCGCGAGGGGTCGATTTGGACATCTGACCGCCGGTGTTTGAGTAAACCTCGGTGTCTAGCACCAAGACTTTGACGTTGCGCCCACTGGCCAGCACATGGTCAAGGCCGCCAAAACCGATGTCATAGGCCCAACCGTCACCGCCGACAATCCACACATCGCGCTTCACCAGCGTATCCGCCAATGCCAGCAGTCGGCGCGCTTCGATGGTGCCGAGCGTGGTCAAACGTTCTTTGAGCGTTGCAACACGCTCGCGTTGGGCGATGATGCCCGCTTCGTTGTGCTGGTCGGCGCTGAGGAGCGCGTTCGCGAGGTCACCGCCGATGTCCTCGGCTAAGAACTGTACCAGTTCCGTCGCCTGCACAATTTGCTTATCGAGTGCGACGCGCATCCCGAAGCCGAATTCGGCGTTGTCTTCAAACAACGAGTTCGCCCATGCGGGGCCGCGCCCTTGTGCGTTATGTGTGTAGGGTGTGGTCGGCAAGTTGCCGCCGTAAATTGATGAGCAGCCGGTGGCGTTGGCGATAATCGTATGGTCGCCAAACAATTGGGTCAGCAGCTTGATATACGGCGTCTCACCGCACCCCGAACATGCGCCAGAAAACTCGAACAAGGGCTGCTGTACCTGCTGCTGGCGGATGCTGGTCGGCTTAATCAAGGTGCGGTCAAGCTCCGGCAGGTTAAGGAAGTACTCCCAGTTGGTACGCTCTTGGTCGCGCAGCGGCGGCTGAGGAGCCATCATCAGTGCCTTTTGATTGAGGGCCGATTTATTCTTGGCGGGGCAGACCTCCACGCAGATTCCGCAGCCCGTGCAGTCTTCTGGTGCGACTTGGATGCTGTAGTTAAAGCCTTGCCAATCGGTATCGCGGGCGGCGGTGACTTTGAAGGTCTCTGGCGGGTTGATGAGTGCCGCCGGTTCATACGCCTTGATACGGATAACGGCATGCGGGCAGACCATCGCGCATTTGCCGCATTGAATACAGATGTCGGGGTCCCAGACGGGGATTTCCTCGGCCAGATTGCGCTTCTCGTATTGTGTCGTGCCGCTGGGGTATGTGCCGTCGATGGGCATCGCGCTGACAGGGAGGCTGTCGCCGCGCCGCGCAATCATCGCGCCCAAGACATCAGTGACGAAGGCGGGGGCACCTGCCGCTACCAACGCGATTTGTTCTTCACCATTGACCGTCTGTGGAATAGCCACCTCAAACAGGTTTTCGAGGGTGCTGTCCACTGCTTGCAAGTTCATGGCGACCACGGCCTCGCCCTTTTTGGCGTAGGTTTTTTCGATACTCTTTTTAATCGCCTTGATGGCTTCATCGCCGGGCAAAACGCCGGAAATGGCGAAGAAACACACCTGCATCACGGTGTTAATTCGTCCGACCATGCCGCTGCTGCGGGCGACGCTGTAAGCGTCAATCACAAACAAGCGGATGTGCTTGGCGATGATTTGTTCTTGCAGCAGGCGGGGGATGTACTGCCAAACCTCGTCTGGCCCGTAGCGGGTGTTGAGCAGGAAGACGCTGCCGGGCATTGCTTCATCGAGCATATCGTAGCGCTCTAGGAAGGATTGATGGTGACATGCGACGAAATTGGCGCGGGTGATGAGGTAGGGCGCGTGGATGGGGTTCGGTCCAAACCGCAGGTGAGAGACCGTCATCGACCCGGATTTTTTCGAGTCGTAGACGAAATAGCCCTGCGCGTGATTATCGGTGTTCTCACCGATGATTTTGATGGAGTTTTTGTTCGCGCCGACGGTGCCGTCAGAGCCGAGGCCGTAGAAGACTGCGCGTACCACATCGTCCGGCTCAATCGAGTAACCGGTGTCGTAGGGGAGGCTGGTGTGGGTGACATCATCATCAATGCCCACCGTGAAATGGTTTTTCGGCTTGGCGAGGCTGAGGTTGTCGAATACGGCCTTGACGTGCGCGGGCGTAAATTCTTTGGATGAAAGGCCATAGCGCCCACCGATGACTCGCGGCATCACGCCGTCCCATGCCTCGTGCAGGGCTGTGATGAGGTCGGTGTAGAGGGGTTCGCCCACGCCGCCGGGTTCTTTGGTGCGGTCTAGCACGGCGATAGATTTAACGCTGGCGGGTAACGCTGCTGCCAGTCGCTGCGCGTCGAAGGGGCGGAATAGACGGACTTTCAGCACGCCCAGCTTTTCGCCTTGTGCGTTGAGCGCGTTGACCGTTTCTTCAACCGTCTCTGCGCCCGACCCCATGATAACGATGACGCGCTCGGCATCCAGCGCACCTTCATATTGATATAGGTGATACTGCCGACCGGTGACCCGCGCAAAAGCATCCATCATGTCTTGGACGATGCCCGGACAAGCGTCATAGAACGGGTTGACCGTCTCACGCGCTTGGAAATAGACATCGGGGTTTTGCGCGGTGCCACGGATGAACGGATTATCGGGGGAGAGGGCGCGCTGGCGGTGGGCGAGGATGGTCTCGTCGTCCATCAAGGCGCGCAGGTCGTCATCGTTGAGCAGTTGAATCTTGTTGACCTCGTGCGAGGTGCGGAAACCGTCAAAGAAGTGGATGAAAGGCACCCGCGCCCGCAAGCTGGCGGCTTGGGCAATCAGGGCAAAATCCTGCGCCTCTTGTACCGATACCGACGCCAGCAGCCCCCAGCCGGTCGCCCGCACTGCCATCACGTCGCTGTGGTCGCCAAAAATTGACAAACCTTGCGCCGCCAATGACCGCGCCGCGACGTGGAAGACCGCTGGGGTTAATTCGCCAGCGATTTTATACATATTCGGTATCATCAACAGAAGGCCTTGCGAGGCGGTGAAGGTGGTGGTCAATGCGCCCATTTGCAGCGCCCCGTGAACCGCGCCAGCCGCGCCCGCTTCACTTTGCATTTCGACCACCTGCGGCACGGTTCCCCACAAGTTGAGTTTGTCTGCCGCCGCCCATTCATCCGACCATTCACCCATCGCCGATGATGGCGTAATCGGGTAAATGGCGATGACTTCACTGAGTTTATATGCAACGCGGGCGACAGCTTCGTTGCCGTCGAGCGTCATCCATTCTACTGCCATTATCAACTCTCCTAAACCGCCCGTGGCTTCTTTAACGACGCGACATCTACGCGCTAAAGTCGTCCGGGCTGTATCGCTTTCCTCCTATCATCCATCCAACACACCCGTTAACCGTAGTAACAGGTGTAATGCAAAACGGGTAGCATTCATCGGTATTTTGGGTGTGCTTGGTGAAAGACAGCAAAACAGCGCAGCCGATGGGTCACATCGGGCGCGCTGTCTGGTGATGCGGTTTGGGGTGGGGTAGTTCACCCCATCCCTATGGATTTAGCCTTACGCGCTGGCGCGTTCCGCTTCGACTTCAAGGTCACGCTCGCTGGCCTTGAGGTTGAAGACCTCATCGTAGCTGCGCTCCAGCTCTTGGCGGAACTGCTGAGTATACAGGTTGTAGTAGTACCCGCGCTGGCGCAGCAGTTCGGCGTGGCTACCCATCTCTTGGATTTCGCCGTTCGAGATGACGATAATCCGGTCGGCCTTCTTGATAGTGCTGAGGCGGTGGGCAATCACGAAGCTGGTGCGCCCCTTCATCACCACTTCCATCCCCTGCTGGATGAGCGCCTCGGTCAGTGTATCGACCGACGAGGTTGCCTCGTCCATCACGAAGATTTCGGGGTCAGCGAGGATGGCGCGGGCGAGGCTGAGGAGCTGCTTCTGACCGACTGAGAGCAAGATGCCGCCTTCACCGACTTCCTCGTCGTAGCCGCTTTCTAAGCTGCTGACGAAGGCGTGGGCGCCCGACAGCTTGGCCGCGGCCTCGACTTCGGCGTCGGTCGCGTTGAGGCGACCGTAGCGGATGTTCTCGCGGATGGTCCCGCTGAACAGGTGCGGCGTCTGCAAGACCATCCCCAAGCGGCTGTGGATGGCGTCCAGCGGCATGGTGGTGTAATCCTGCCCGCCGATGGTAATCCGACCACTGCGCGGCTCGTAGAACCGACACACAAGGTTCACAATCGTACTTTTACCACCGCCGGTCGCGCCGACCAGCGCGATGGTCTCGCCCTGCTTGATGGTCAGGCTGAAGTCCTTCAAGACCGGCTTGGCCGGGTCGTAGAAGAAGTTCACGTTCTCAAACACGATGTCGCCCTTGATTGTGCCGGGGTCGGTCGAACCCTCACGGGTCACGACTTCGGGTTGGCTGTCCAGCAGGCTGAACATGCGCTCCGCCGAGGCGATGGCGTGCTGCATTTCAGCATACACTCGCGCCACGTCCGAGACCGGCCACATCATGAAGGTGATGTAGGCGATGAACGCTTGGATGCCGCCGATGGTCAGCGCGCCGGTGGTGGTCTGCCAGCCGCCGAACCATGCCACCGCACCGACCGCTACCGCGCTGATAATCTGCACACTGGGCAGGAACATGGCCGACAGCCACGCCGCCCGATATGACGACCGGTGCATGTTGCCGGTCAGTTGGTTGAATTCTTCTAGGTTGGCGTTCTCGCGGCGCATCGACTTAACGACGCGTACGCCGGTGATGTTCTGGTTGAACTCACCCGAAATCATCGAGTTGTACTTGCGGGCGTCGCGGTACTCGACCAGCATCCGCTGCTTAAACCAGATGGCGACCACGATGATGACCGGCAGGATAGCCGCGACAATCAGGGTGAGCTGCCAGCTAATGGTCGCCATGAACACCAGCGAGGCGAGAATGTTGGTAATCGCCCACGTTACGTCCAGCAAACCCCATGTCAGTACGTTCGAGACGCGCTCCGGGTCGCTGGTCAGGCGCGACATCATCCAGCCCACCGGCGTGCGGTCATAGTAGCTGAACGATAGGCGCTGAAGGTGTTCAAACATCTTCTTCCGCAGGTCATACTGGACTTGGTGGCCCAGCCGCCCGCAGACGTAGATGAAAAAGAACACCATTGCCGCAAAGATGACCATCAGCGCGCCGTAGCGGAACGCCAGTGACCCGATGACATCGGCGTTGCCAGCGACGATACCGTCATCGACGATTTGCTTGCTCAGGAGTGTAAAGTACGACTCCATGAACGAGACGCCGATGGCGCAGGCCAAAAAGATGCCGACCTGCAATTTGTATGGCCGCAGTTGACCCAGCAGCCGCATAACCGTGCTGCCGTTGAACTGCGAGCTAAATTCTTCTTCCTCAAAGCGTTGGCCGTCGCTCACTCGCCTAGCTCCTTTTCCACTTCTTCATCAATTCGGGACTGCATGTCGTAAATCTTGCGGTAGAACCCGTCTTCTTGTTCGACCAGCTCGGCGTGCGTGCCAGATTGCACAATGTGGCCGTCGTCAAACACGAGGATTTGGTCGGCAGCCATGACGGTCTGCACGCGGTGGGCGATGATGAAGGCCGTGCGCCCCGGTAGGAGCTGCTTGACCGCATCGCGGATGGCGGCCTCGGTTTCGCTGTCCACCGAGGAGGTGGCGTCGTCGAGGACGAGGATGCGCGGGTCCTTCAGCAGGGTGCGGGCAATCGCCACACGCTGCTTCTGGCCGCCCGAAAGCGTGACACCGCGCTCACCAACGAGGGTGTTATACCCCTCTGGGAAACTCTCGATGACGTGATGAACCGCCGCTGCCCGCGCCGCCGCGAACACTTCCTCGTCGCTGACCTTGCGCCCGACGCCGTAGGTGATGTTCTCGCGGATGGTGCGGCTGAACAGGAACGGCTCCTGCTCGACCACGCCGACGCTGCGGCGCAGGAAGTCACGCGGGTAATCGCGGATGTCCACGCCGTCCAGCGTAATCTGACCGGCGCTGTGGTCATAGAAGCGCATCAGCAGGTTCACAACCGTGGTCTTGCCGCTGCCGGTCGCCCCCATCAGCGCCACAACCTGTCCCGGCTTGACCGAGAAGTTCACATCCTTCAGCACCGGCAGGCCGCGCTCGTACTCAAACGACACCCCCTTGAACTCGACCGCGCCGCGCACGGTCTCGACCGGGGCGGCCTCAGCCTCGCCCAGAGGCTCACGGTTGTGCTTGAGGATGTCCACCACGCGGTCATACGCGACCAGCGCCTGTGACCCCTGAACAATCAGGCGGCCCATGTTGCGCATCGGGTGGATGATGTAAACGACCATCCCGACAAACGCGATGTACTGTCCCGGTGTGATGTCGCCGTTGAGCGCCAGCATCGCACCGAAGAAGTAGCAGGCCGCTTGGTGGAAGCCGGTCAGCAGGTCAGTCAGCGGCCAGAACAGCGAGTGCATCAGCAGCAGGTTATTGTTCTTTTGGAAGTGTTTGGCGTTCTCCTCATCGAAACGTGCCATCTCGTAGTTCTGGCGCGAGAACGCCTTGACCACGCGCACGCCGGTTAGGTTCTCTTGCAGGCGGGTCGAGACCTTCGCCTCCTGCGACTGGACTTCCTCAAAGCGCTTTTCGACGCGCCCAAAGAAGAACATCGACAGCGCGAACACAATCGGCACGACGATGGCCGAGAACAGACCCAGCCCGGCGTGGATGGTGGTCAGGATGACCAGCCAGTTGACCAAGAACAGCAGCAGGATGCGCCCAATCTGCGTTCCCATTTCAGAGAGGAAGCGGCGTATCATGTCCACGTCGGACGTGACGCGCTGCATCAGGTCACCGGTCGGCTGCTTGTCGTGGTAGCTGAACGGCTGGCGCTGGAGGTGGTCGTACAGATAATTGCGCAGGCGGTAAGCCACGCCCTCGGCGGTCTGGCTGGCGTAGCGCCCGCTGAGGAAGGTAAAGCTGCCCTCAATGGTCGCCAGCCCGACGAATCCGAGCGCGACCAGCGGCACGACGCTTAAAACGTCGCCGCGTGACAGTACATCGTCAATCAGGAAACTGAGCAGAACCATCGTGCCGGTCTTGGCCGACACAGCGACCACTTGGCTCATAATCGCCCAGATGTAGTGGGCGCGGTAGCCGGTAATCATCCGCCACAGACCGGCGAAGCGGTTGAGGCGGACAGCCTCCTGAAGGTCGTAATCGGAGCGCTTGATGAGATGGGTCAGATGAGGTGTCGTCGGCGTTGCAGACACGTCCATCGCCTCCTTAGAAAGGTTAATAGGGTTGTGGAAAGGGGGGTAGTGCTGCCGGATGAAAACGATGTAAAGGTTTGCCGGGGGCAAGGGTGGAGGCCGCCGAACGGTGCGGCGCGCCCATCTGTGGATGATTGTGCGATTAAGATTGTACCCCACTTTTAGCCATTTTCACCATTTGAATTGGTTGGAATGGCCTTAATGGTTGTGGGCTGTGTGAGCCATTGTGAACCGTCCTTATCCGTCTTGATGCTTTAGCCAGTATACGCCCGCCTTAGCACGCTGTAAACCACCCTCTGCCCCCAACCTGTGGGGGGATAAATGAGTGATGAGTGAAAAGTGATGAGTAATGAGAATGGTATTTGCAATTTGGGCGGATGGACAACGAGGACAGCACATGTGCTGTCCGTACAGGAGGAAATCCTCCCACGCACACATGCAAAAAAAGGTGCGAGATAATCCATTTTGTAGGGACAGCACCTGTGCTGTCCGCTGATGTTAAAGGTATTTGCAAACACGCTCTGAGTGGGTGTTTGTAAATACGCCACACATAAGAAGATTTGGGGAAATGGGCTAGAAGGGCGCTGCGCCCTAGATTCACTGGTTCTGAACATGAGCCAAGAAAATTCAGTAATCATGACCTGTTGCGAGCGGGACAGCTTTTGAGTATCGTAGGGACGCATGGGGTAGGGCATTAGAGTGACAAGCCAACGGTTTATCAGGCAAATTGCCGCTAAAAAATAGCGTTTCTACCCAAGATGGGGCATGATGTTGGACGCTTAATAGGGCGTCTGCTGCTGTGAACACCCTTCAACCCAAAGGACAACCGTATGCGCCTTAATCGACTCGCTGCCCTAATGATGATTTGTCTCGCGCTCGTGCTGACCGTGCCTGCCGCCGCGCAGGAGGACGGCCTCAACCTGCCGACTGAGCTGTATACCCTGCTACGCGATGGGACGGTGCAGCGCTTCGGGCTGGGCGCGGCAGGCGTCGCTGAGGTGACGCCGGAGGACAGCGGCGGCGCGATTGACTTTGGCTTGTCGCCGGACGGGGTGTGGCTGGCCTACCGAACCGACGCGGGCGCGCTCAATGTTTACCACATGGTGACGGGGGAGGTGCGCGCCGTGGACGCTGAGGCGGGAGTCCCGCCGTACCGGGGGCGCGGCGAGAGCATCGCATGGTCGCCGGACGGCGCGGCCATCGCGTACACCAACGAAAACGGTATCCGCGCCACCTTCTTCGACGGTGGGACGTTCGATGTTGAGGTCGTGCCGATTCAGAGTCTCGCGTGGTCGCCGGATGGACGGTTTTTGGCGGCGGAGGCCGAAAACGATGTGTGGTGGGTCTACCGCCGCGACGGGGCGCAGCTCGCCATCCACGCAGCGGTGGCGTCGTCACGTGGGGCAGCGTGGGTCAGCAATACATTGTTGATGGTCGC
>JALONW010000129.1 GCA_025454725.1 Anaerolineae bacterium | reverse complement strand
CGCGCCGCTGGGTCGCGCAGTGTGCGTCGAAAAACTAGACCATCCTGACCACAACCGACCCTGCAAAGTCATAGTACAATAAGGGGAAATGGTTGAAAGATATGATCGATGAGCCAACCAACAGTTGAACTGCAAATTCCGCCTGAAGTTTACGAACGGGCCCGCCAAATTGCCCAAGCCAGCAATCGCTCGGTTGAATCGGTGTTGTCGGATGGGTTAACCCTGCTGTTCGGGACACTGCCCGATACGAGAACGTCGCCCGATGAGCTCAACAACTATACGGACGAACAATTATGGGCGGTCGTGCATCAACGACTGGCATGGCCGCAAGATACCCGCTTGCGTGAGCTTATTGCGCTGGGTAAACAGGGGCAAATCACCAACGACGAGAAAATTGAAATGGAGCGTCTGATCGATCTGGTCGATCATCAAATGCTTCTGCGCTCAGAGGCGTTGTTACTGCTCAAACAGCGCGGGCATAACGTCGAGAAACAGCTCAAACTCGGCGCATAATGGCCTATATCTCTGAGGGTTTGCGTCAGGGGGTTCGTGAGCGGGCGCATGAACGCTGCGAATACTGCCAGACTCAGCAGGTGATCGTCGTATCCATGGAAATTGACCACATCGTGCCGGAATCTGCGGGCGGTGAGACAGCACTTGGTAATCTGTGCTTGGCGTGTGTGGGATGTAACGGCTTCAAGTTGGATTTTCAACGTGGGATTGACCCGGAAACGGGACAGGAAGCCCCGCTGTTTAATCCCCGTGTTCAGGGCTGGAACGACCATTTCCAATGGCGCGATGACGGCTTGCAGGTCATCGGCCGAGCTACGGTGGTTCGCTTACGTATGAACCGTGATGCTGTGGTGAATTCACGACAGCGCTGGGTGCAAGCAGGCTGGCATCCGCCTAAAGAATAGAACTGACCATCTTCCTCCCCAAAGATGGTCAGTTTTTCAGTGGGTCAATTTGAATTTGCACCGCTAACAGCGGCTACGTCATAGCGGCGCATCATGTCGGCCACATCATCCGGCCTGACGGCGTAGGCGATGCCGTCCATCCCGCGCTTACGCCCGGTCTCATCCAATAGGTGCAGCCGCTTGAGGATATGCCCAATCCACTGCGCATCGCCCATCTTATCCACGGCTTGACCGACCAGCCGCGCCACTTGGTCGCGCAGCGCCGCCGCCTTGATCCAGACCATCCCGTCCTGTCCGCGCGTCAGCACTTCCAGCGCTTGCAAGACCGCCTCTTCGCGCTCGCTCAATGCCTTACCATGGCTGACCTGTTCGTCGGTCTGCGCGGCGGTGGCAATCGCGTCGAGCAGCCCCCTTACCCCGCCCTGCTCCTCGAAGAAGGCCGCCAATGCCACCAGAGGCGACCACAATTCACCTGACCGATTGTGCAGCGTATGCAGCTGCGGGCGCTCGAAATAGTTGGTATAAACCTGCGGGAAGGCGGTCAGCGCCAGCGTATACAACTGGTGACGGATGGTCGCGCCGTCGAAGTCGGGTGGGAACGAGGGCATCTGGCGGTCGGTGCGGCGCATCGGGATGGCAATGCAGCGTGACGCCAAAATGTCCTCCAATCCCATGATGGCCGCCAGAATCTTGGGCGAGTACACATCGAAGGCCTGCGGCTTCATATCCTCGCCGATCAAACGAATGGCGGGCATCCCGTGCTTGTAGCCGCTGTTGAGCAGCTGGCGGATCTGCTGCATACCGGGGTCTTTCGGGTTGTGATAGCGCTCGGCCTCGTCGATGCCGACCGTGCAGCTGGTGTAGTGGATCAGACGGAACATGCTCGGCCCGGTCGGGTCGGAAGTCGTGACCATATTGAAGGCCAGCGGCTGTAACACGCGCATGACCGTGCTTTTGCCGCTGTTCTTTGGACCGTTTAGCGCCAGATAGGGATACGCTGGGAACATGGTGTAAAAGTAGGTTCCCATCGTCCACAGGGTCAAAATGGCACTCTCAAACGGTGATTTGAAATCAACATAGCGGGTGAACAGGTCGTGGACGGTGTTGAAGACCTGTGCCGGATGAACTGTCTCGCCGCGCAAAAAGCGCTGGATGTCGGCAAAGCGCCAGCGCATCAGGAACTCCGAGCCTTCAGGCAGCACCCGCAGCGCGACTTCCTTCCCGTTGATTGGGATGATCTGCGCGTCGCTTAGTCGCACCAGCTCTCGCGACGAGGTGACCAGATAGGGCTGGGTGTTGAGGCGGTTGTCCTTGGTGCGCTCGACCACCGAGACCGTGACCAAAGCCACGTCGCGCTGGAAGCCCAAGGCTGGGGACAGCAGCGGGATGTCGTCGCCGAGGATGTAGGGCATGTCGTCATTTTCGGTTTTCTGTGACTGATTACGGGCGGCCTTGAGCAGGTCGCTGAAGGCGCGCCCCTTGATGTTGAGCTTGGCCAGCGCGGCGCGAAATTCCCCCATCTCCAGCTCGTCGAGGTGGGTGGCGTGCTGGAACAGCCCGCGCAGCGCGTCCTTGCGCTCCAACCCTTCCAGCATTCCCGCCCGCTCGACCTCGGATTGCAGCCATGTCTTGGCGCGGTTGAGCAGGGCGTGGGCGTCCTCACCGGTCGCGCTGTAGCGGGTCAGCCAATCATTGGCGTCCTTGACCCCATCCGGCAGTCGCGGCAGCAGCGCGGTCGCGCCGATGGTGCGCGCCAGCTCACGCCCTTTCTCCATGGCTTCCGGGGTGTTGTCCAAAGAGACAAATACCCGCTTGTGCTTCTTGAGTGAAGCCAGTACTGCTGGTGACAACTGCATCCCCGCCAGCGCGATGGCCGGAATGCCCCACTCAGCAAAGGTCACGGCGTCGGCTTGACCCTCGACCAGCACCACTCGCTCGGCGTCGGGCGTGTAGAGGTGGTTGAAGTACGGCTGGCGCTCGCCAATGATGTCTCGCGGCGGGTTGTAATGCTGCTTGCCTTCGACCGAGCGTCCGCTCAAGTAGGTCAGCCGCCCATTATCCATGTGCAGATAGACCAACATCCCCGGCGGAAATTTCTGGATGACTGACTTCCACTTGTCGGGCAGGTTAAGGTCGGTCAGCAGCGGGCGTTTGTCGTAAGGCATAAAGCCGAGGCGCGCCGCTTTGACGGTAGACATCTGCCGGAATATAAGAATTAGGGCATTTTTTTGGGGTCTACAGACAGGTGTTCGTGTGAATTGAGCCCCGGACGGAGTTCATACTTACCTTTTTCTCGATTAGGTATCTGCTGAATAAAGGGAAAGGAGTAAAAGTTTAAGGGAATGTTTGCAAACGGATGATGCCATAAAACAGGTTCGCAAATATGTATACTTTCTGGCCGTAATTGCTGAAATAGAAGTATTCCGCTCATGCGTTTATTGTGTGGGCCATTTGGTCCAAACCACGCACCATCTCTTTTTCTGAAGGGCTGAATTTCGTCAGTTTCAAAATCGTATAGAAAAGCCTCCGATCCTAAAACAGCATCGGTGAAATCATCCATGTCTGCCATCAAATCCGAGATATTCAAGGCTAGAAGATAAGGGATGTCTAACTCTCCATAGTGGCTAGATTTGCGGCGAATACGCTCATATATTTGAGATTTAGTCTGAATGAGTTGTACACCATAGCCCACGGATCCCACGGGGCGTGTACTTGCTGTCCCACGAGCGGAAGGTTTCTTGGGTATGAATGAAGTGATTCAAGCTTTTTGAGATTGAAAGAAGATAGTGCACCATGGAGAAGTCCTCGCCAAAGGAACCCAACCATGAGCACTATCCCAACCAGTGTAACGCAGGATCAGTTCGAGCGGTATATTCGCCCTGCTTTGAGGACGGCAAAACGCGGATTCGAAAGCAAAATACCGCTGTTCAAGGTGTTCAATTACGTGCTGTATCACTTGCACACGGGCTGCCAATGGCATCAGTTACCCATTCAACAACCGGGCGGAAGCAAAGAGATAAGCTGGCAGTCGGTTTACTATCATTTTCGCAAGTGGAGTCGGGATGGGAGTTTGGAGCGGGTTTTTGAACATAGCATCGCCTTTATCCGCGATCAAATAGATACCCATCACATCAACCTTGATGGAAGTCATGCCGTGGCAAAGAAAGGGGGAGAAGCGGTGGCCTATCAGGGGCGGAAGAAAGCCAAAACATCCAATATTCTCCCCATCACCGACGCTAATGGCTTCATTTTGGCAACCACGGGGATTATCTCGGGCAATCACAACGACGCTTTTGAACTCAAAGACCATCTGCGCGCTGCCTTCAAGTTCATCAGACGACAAGCCATCGTCATTGCTGGCGGTTATTTCAATGCTGATGCCGCTTTCGATACCAAAGCCGCGCGCTGGACATGCTTCAATCACAAACTTATCCCCAACATTGTTGAAAACATCCGCTCTCGTAAGCGCGCCAAGCGAGGACGCAAACGTCACTTTGACGTTGCTATTTACAAGAAACGCTTCATTAGTGAACGGTCATTTGCTTGGATCGACAAGTTTCGTGCTTTGCTGCTGCGCTTTGACCGAAAAGTGGCTCATTTCTTGGGCGCTCATCATATCGTCTTCGCCCTTATCAACTTGCGCCACCTATTCGCTGCTCAAAAAGCTTGAATTAGTTCAATATAAACTCGATAGACCATTTTTCATCTTCCCAGTTGGCACGGGGATACATATCCAACAGATTAACCGAGTTAAAATCTACTGTACTGATTATGTCGTCATAATTTAATTCATCCAATTGTTTTTGTAGAAACCTACATATTTTTGTATATGAAGGTAGATTATTAGGTAACTGATGAATTTCAATAGAAACAAAGAAATCAGGGGAAGATAGATTTTTGTTCAAATAATCTAATACTTTATTCACGAGATTATTAGTTTCCCCGAAAGTCCTCTCAGGATAAACACCCGTTACCTCTAGCAGAAAACGTTCTCCCGTAGGCGATGTGACTAGGAAATCCGGTTTATTCTGAGACCAATTAGGCTCAACTTCAACTGAGAAATCAAGATTTTTAAATAGTGTATAAATATATAACTCAAAGAAAGCGCTTAGATGCTCAGAATCCCTTTCTGAACGAAAATTGGTGCAAAGCTGATTCCGTTTATCTTCGGTTGTTTGATAATTATCAAACCAATTTTCTAACACTGTTCTGAGGTAATGAAATGTTGGTTTAGCTGTTCGATTTATAAAGCTCCAGTGAGATTCGCTATATCCTGATGGATCGATCTGAACGCGATCAAAATCATCAAATAGCATCAGTTTTTTAGGCATTATATCCATTCCTTTAACATTTGACTTTATCTTACCATCTTTTGCATCATCACAACACGTTATTGAATGGACGTCCACGCTGGCGGGCGGCGACCTGCACTATCTGCACCAGCTCGCCCAGCGCTTGGGTCGGGGTGGCGCGGTTGTTGTGGAAGGTAAAGTGATGCTTTCCGGCAGCACCCGGCGCGGCTGCACCGGATCGGGGCGAACCATTTCCAAGAGGATGCGCTCGACGCGCACGGTGTTGTCCGGCAGGCTGAACGGATCGTCCAGCATGTCGCTGTTGATTGAGGCGAGCAAGTCGTCGATCCGACCGGGGGTGGGGTTCTTGGCCATGATTACGCCCCCACCTTGGTCATATACCGCACCAGCGACGCGACCACCTGCGCATATGCTCGGCTGGCTGACGCCTTCGGCGCGTAGTTGAACAGGCTCATGTGTTGATGGTGAGCGTAGGACACCGCCTCGTTGGCAGGGATGACACCGAGGATCAGGCCGCCCAGCACCGAGTGCGATTGAAGCTCAGCCAGCAGATGATTGTGTCCCCGGATGCGGTTGTCCATCTTGGTGACCAGAATGCCGCTCATGCGCAGGTGGGGGTGACGCCAGCCGTCGCGGATGTCGTTGATCTTTTGGATCACGCTCATTAAACCGACCGTCTCCAATTAGCGCGGCTCGACTGGGACGATGGCGTCGGTGGCCGCCAGCAGTCCCATTTCGGTCAGCAGGGAGAACGACGGTCGGGTGTCGATCACAACGGCGGCGTATTGATTGGCGATCTTGCCCAGCGGGTCGGCCAGACGGTACGGCGCGCCCGCCACGCCCATCAACTCGCGCTCCGCACCTTCCAGCATCGGGGAGGCGGGCAGGACGTGCAGGTTCTCATCCCACGTCGATTGGACGATGCGCTTGAGCAGCGTTTGGGCTGCGATCTGACGGTCGGCCATCAGCACGCTGTACAAACTGTCGTCTGCTCCATAGTCTTTGCGTCCGGTCGTGACCAGCGAGGCGTGTCCCTGCGAGTCGGTGTCGATCAGCAGGACGCGGCTGTTCGATGCGCCGTGGCGGCGCAGCATGGCGCTGATCCCCAGCGCGACGTTGGTGGAGGAGGTCGATTTCCCGACCCCACCCTTGTGGTTGGTGAGCACAAATACGCGAGTCATTGCCAATTTCCTCTCTGAAACCCAAAAGTTACCGATTTCGCTGGTGCTGGCAAAGACTTTTCAGAGTTGGTGTATAGTTCTCTGTAGGGCTTTGCTGGCGCGAGCAGCGAAGCTTAGGGGGCGGGGGAGGGGTGTAAACTCCTCCGCTCTCCGCTATAGCCGATGTTCAGAATGGGACATCATGAGACTGGCAATACGTTCAACGTATTCGCGTTGGGGAAAAGCAATTTGCTCCGTCAAAAAGGGGAGATTTTCTCTCGTGGGATGTTCGAGTGTGCTTTTAGTGTTCCAGCATAATAAAAAAACTGGTCGGAAGAGTATTCTGACCAGTTTTTATTTTTTCTCCCTCGCTAACCTTCGTCATCGCATCGTTGAGGGTTTTAGGTTGGCAAAAGGCGCTGACAGCCCCAAACGAACAATACCCGTTTCATTAACCGCTCGATCTGATGAGGTGGCAATGAAACTGACGAGTCGTGCGCTAGGCGATGTTTACCGGCTCATCGAGCAACTGTGATTTGTCATAGGTCAGAGGCTGTTCACCGGCGTGGATCAAACCATGACCGGGCTTAGCGTGGATTTCAACGCTCCCGTCGCGAGCAGTCGTCAGGTCAATTGAGCCACCGACTGCGCCCGGCGTCGAGAAGTTCTTCCATGTGACCTCCGGTTCACCCATCAGCCAGTGATTGACCAGCTCGACACCCTGCATCACCGAGTGATCCATGTTGCCAATCTCATATTCCCATGCCCCAAAGCGGCCACGGCTGTAGATGCCATTCTGCATCAGGTAGGACTGGATGGTCGCTAGCGCGCGGTTGCGGTCGATGGTCGGGACGGGGTAGCTGTAATCGACATCAATCAGGTAGGTGCTGGCAATACGGTCGAGGTCAGCCTCTTCCAGCAGATGGGTGTTCAGCAGCCCCTGCACCACGCGGTCAACGATGGTCTGCTTGTCTTCTGGCTTATGTTCGCTGTAGCTGGTCTCGGTCAGCAGCAGGAAGTGGTCATCACTCGGCGCGATGTAGGGCGAATAGTTGGACAGGTACGTCACGCGGTAGAACGGGCTGGTATCTTCGGGGAAGTAAATCCAACACTTCTCGCTGGGGTTCGGGCGTGCCACCCCCACACCGACAATTAGGCCGCTGGAGTGGTGTAGGCCGCGAATGGCCTCCCTTACCTCAAGCGGCGCATCGCTCAAGCGTGTGACCAACAGGTCAAGCGGCATGGTGGACAGCAGCACGTCGTAGGTGACGGTTTCGCCGTCGCTGAACAGAACCTGCTTCTTGACCGTATCGACCATCACCGCCGTTTTGTTGAGATGGAGATGGTCGCCGACGTAGTTCATCATCGGCGCGTACAGGCCGCCTGTCCCGCCCCGCAGTGGGAACTTGAACATATTGTTTGGCCCCCACGACACGTCGTCCTTGTCCATCAACACATTGGTGAGGATTTTTTGCAGGCTGGGCATCGCCACACGCTCCCCCAACCAATCGCGACTCATGTGCTGGATGGGGTGCGCCCAGACCTTGAAGTTGTAGGGCTTCATGAAGTACTTGGCCAGCCCCTCGCCAAACTGAGCATCAATCAAGTCGTGGAAGTTGGTAGCCTCTTCGATGCGCTCAGGGTTTTTCTGCGCCTCGACCAAGCCCATCACACACTCCAACACCACGTCTTTGGGCAGGTGGCGGATGTTGTTCTGGAACGGGTACGGGATGAAGCGGTCCATCATCCACACCCACGCCTCGCGCATCATCTCGGTGTAGTCGCTGCCCAACAGCTTATCCACCAGATTATCAAAGTAGGTGTAATGCGAGAACATGACGTGGCCGCCGATGTCGTAGGTGAAGCCCGCGTCGTCTTGGAAACTGGCCGCCAGCCCACCGATGTAGGCGTTGCGCTCGTAGATGGCCCAGTTGCGGTAGCCCAATTCGTTGAGGCGGTAGCCCGCGCCCAAGCCGGTAGGGCCTGCGCCCAAGATGACGATTTTCTTCTCTAGCTCTGATGGGCTGTTGTCCATAAATCCCTGCTTTTCGGGTTAGAAGTTTTCGGGGGTTGAGTCGGCTTAATCGCCGCTGATGCGCTTGCTGTAGGTGTCGGGTCGCACAGCGTTCTTTGCCAACAGCGACGACATCACGACCGCTGTACGGCGGGCCTTGGCGCTGAACTCCTGCCGGAGGACGCTGGTGATGCTATCGGTGATGTGGTCCCACGTGTTGAGCTTGAGTAGCGCCATCCGCTGGGCGTACTGGGCGTTGGGGTCACTGCACAGCGCCGCATCGATGCCCTGCACGAATGCCTCAGGCGTCGCGCCCACCTGCACTACCTCGCCGTACAGCTCGACTACATCATGGATGGGCGTCGAGATAATTGGCTTGTGCGCGGCCATGTACTCCAGAGTCTTGGTCGGGCTGAGGTATTGGGTCGCCTCGTTCAGCACAAACGGGATGAGGCCAACATCGAAGTAGGCGAGATAGGCTGGCAGTTGGTTGTAGTTCCTCATGCCCAGATAGTGCAGGTTGGGCGCTTGTGGCAGACCCTGTGGGTCAATCTTCACCACGGGGCCGATGAGGACGATATTCCAGTAGGGTCGGGCGCTAGCGACCTGTTCGATAAGGTCCAAGTCCATGCGCTCATCAATGACGCCAAAGTAGCCGAGGATGGGACCGGTTAGATTGCAGAATTCCGGCGGGCATGGGAAGTGTTTGGAATTGGCCGCCCGCGAGAAATGTTCCGCTTCTACGCCGCTGGGGAACAAATGGGTATTGGGGTTGTAGCGCCGCTTATCGCGGTAAAGGCTGACGCCGCCCGTCAGTACGATGTCTGCGCGGTGCAGGGCCTGCTTATCTTTCTCGACCAGTTCAGCGGGTGCGCCCTTGAACTTGGACAGTTGGTCCATTACATCGAACACCAGCAGTTGGTGTGGGATGGCGTCCACAAAATCGACAGCCATAGGGGTATAAAGCCACAAAACCCGGTCGCGGGTTCTGTCATGTGCCAAGTGTTGTTGCAAAAGGCGCACATAGGTGGCTTGTGTGAGCGGGTCGCCATGCCCTATCCAGCGGTGGGCGTCCACGGGCTGAACCAACCGCACGACGGTGACGTTTGGCGTCCCCGTTTCTTCTGGCGACAAAATTTGCAGATAGGGGGCATCGGCTTCTAAAGAGGTAATCGGCTCTTCGACGAAAAGAACAGCCTGCTGTTTAGCGAGCCGCGACAGGATATGTTGGGGGCGTTGCCAGACGAAATCCCAACGCAAATGGCTGATGCAGATTAAGCCATAAGGGGTTTTAGGGGTGTTCATACTT
>JALONW010000128.1 GCA_025454725.1 Anaerolineae bacterium | reverse complement strand
TACACCAGCGCTATGAGCCGTGCGAGAGTCTTAACATAGTACCCGAATCACGAAGATGGATAGTACGAAGGGGCGTTCAAACCCAGACGCGAGTGGTCATCCAACATATTTTCAGCTACCCTTTGGGTGCATGAGCCAGTTGTGGCTTATCAATCACGGTGGTCGGGCAAGTCTTGCCTTTACATGCCCTCATGGCTGAATTTGTCTGAAATGATGATAAAAAACACAGCTCTCCTCATAATCGTACTGACACTGGCGGCCTGTGTGCCGGTCGAAGCGCCGCCGCGCATCGAGATTACGCCGTTCCCGACTGTGACGCCGGGGCGAGTCGTGCTGGGCGAACTGCTGCCGCCCGGTTCGGTGTTCGTCCCCGATGATTCGGTGGCTGCTGCGACGCCGGTGAATATTGCGTCGATGCCGACCGCCGCGCCGGATTTTTCAATCTGTCCCGCCCGCGCCGAGGTTGAGCTAGAGACCACGCCGCCGCAGTCGGCCAGCGTGATTATCGAAGAGGCGACGCGCTATCTCGCGGTGGGCGGCGACCCCGGCACGCTGTTAGAGACCATGCGCCGGACGTGGCGGGTCATCCCCGCCGATGCGCCCGCCCGCGCCGACATCGACTATACGGGGGAGGGGATTTCAGAAGTTCTCATCCCGTTCAGCGCGCCAGACGGTTCTGCTGCGTTAATCGTGTTGGGCTGCCGCGCCGGGAGCTACGCCGTGCTGTACGAGTCACTCAGCGATACCGACACCCCGCCGCAGGTCTTGGCCTTTGCCGATGTCAACCGTGACCGGCGCAACGACTTACTGTACGCCGCATTGGTCTGTCCCGACGAGCGCGAATCGGTGGCCGACTGTGATTACCAAACCCAGCTCATCACGTGGTCGGCGCAGCGCTCCCGTTTCGTCGAACTGCTGCCCGCCGGGGTATTGAGCCAAGAGCCGCCCAGCGTCAGCGACTTCGACAACGATGAGGTGAGCGAGGTAGTCGTCCGGCTGTCGCGCACCGGCACGGCACAGACCGGTCCCCTCCGCACCGGTACGAATGTCTATGACTGGGACGGGACGCAGTACGTCCTCAGCATCATTGAGCTTGACCCGTCGCGCTTCAAGATACAGGTGCTGCACGAGGGCGACCGCGCCCTGCTGCGCGGTGACCTGACCAGCGCCAAGACCATCTATCAGACCGCCATCAGCGATACCAGCCTGCGCTTCTGGTTCAACGATGAGCCTGATTTGCTGCAAAGCTATGCCTTCTACCGCCTGCTCCAAACGCAGGTCGCCACCCTCGACCCCAACCAGACCAATACCTTTACCGACATCCAGCGCATCTACCCCGACCCGGCAGCTGGCCCGGTTTACGCGGCACTGGCGCGGACGTTTTATGAGACGTTCACAAGTGATTCCAATGTCGGTAGCGCATGTGCCGCCGTCAGTGCTATCATCGCGCAACGTCCAGAGGCACTGACACAGCTCAACCGCTACGGCAGTCGCAGCCCGACCTATTCTGAGACCGACCTCTGTCCCTTCTAGGAGCAAGCCCCACCGTGAACGATTTTTCAGCCTATTTCGAGGCCCAGAAGCAAGCGATGGTCGATTTGCTGACCGAAATGGTCAACTTTGAGACCCCGACCACCGACAAAGCCGCCGTCGATACGATGGGGGCGTACATGCGCCGCCAATTCGAGTCGCTGGGCGCGTCGAGCATCACCGCCATTCCACAAACTGAGGTCGGTGATTTCCTGCTCGCGAAATGGAATGAGGACGCCCCCGGCAAGCCGATTATGTTCCTCATCCATATCGACACGGTGTGGCCGCTGGGGACGCTGGCCGAGCGCCCGGTGACCATCGACGCCGAGGGCAAATTGTTCGGCCCCGGCGCAATCGACATGAAGGGCGGCATCGCCATCGTCCTGACCGCGCTGCGCGGCCTGAACGAGCGCGGCGAATTCCCCAACCGCCCGGTCTGGGTGCTGATGACCAGTGACGAGGAAGTCGGCAGCATCCACAGCATTCCCGTCATCCGCGAGGTGGCGAAGGAATGCGCGCTGGTGTTGGTGATGGAACCGGCCACCCAAGAGGGGGCGCTCAAAACGTGGCGCAAGGGCTTGGCGACCTACCGCGTCCACGTCGAAGGCCGCCCGGCGCATGCGGGTAACGCGCCAGAGAAGGGCATCAACGCCATTGTTGAGCTGGCTCAGCAGATTCAGCGCATCAACACCTTTAATGACCTCAAGAACGGCACATCGGTCAGCGTGACGATGGTGGACGGCGGCAGCGCGGGCAACGTCATCCCCGCCAAGGCCAGCGCCTACGTCGATACGCGCTTTATGACCATGCGCGGCATGAACAATGTCAAGGACGCGCTGTCGAATCTTGAGCCGTTCATCCCCGGCGCGAAGGTCACGCTGGAAGAAATCCACAGCCGCGAACCGATGGAACACGATGAGCGCATGGTGCGGACGTTCGCCCAGTGCAAGCAGATTGGCGCAAATATCGGTCAGACCGTGCGCGAGGACGGCAGCGGCGGCGGCAGTGACGGCAACGTCACGGCAGCCATGGGCGTCCCGACCCTCGATGGCCTCGGCCCCGCTGGTGACGGCCTGCACGCGCTGCACGAGCATGTCGTTATCAACAGCCTGCCGCAGCGCGCCGCCCTGTGCGCCGCCATGCTGCGCGACTGGGTGGCGGAGTAGGGGCAGATAGTCTTTTCGTTGCTCCTGTGGCGTGCGGGCAAGCCTCCCCCTTACAGCCCGCCCGCTTGAACCAACAAAAAAGCCCCACTCAACTTGAGCGGGGCTTTTTTTACGCCTATTTCGCGTCAGGCTTGGGGGGCTTGGGCGGCGGCGGTGGGCCAGCCGGTTTTTCCGGCGGCATTTGGACGACATCCGGCGCGGTGGGTGCGGCGGGCTGGGCTGAAACCCCGGCGTGGCGCAGTGTGTTCAGCAGTGCCGAGATGCGGACAGCCATCGTCTCGAAATCGTCGCCGCTCAGGGCTTCGACCTTCGTCCGCAGCACTTCGGCGGCCTCTGGTATACCCATCAGAAAGTCGAGGAACGAGTTACCGCTCCCTGCGCCGTTCCCGCTGCCGCCAAAGTTGACCATGCGGACGTTGCCGCCCAGCCCGGCCAGCGCCTTGGCGATGGCTTCGGCTTTGGCGACATCGGCCTGCGTAATCTGCTCAATCATGAATTGACGCAGGTTGATTTCACCTTCGGCAGACGAGGCGGCGGCCAGTTCGCGGCGGCCTTCGGCTTCGGCCAACAGTTTGGCCTTCTCGCTCTCGGCCTCGGCTAAACCGCGTGCTTGCAGCGCTTCAGCTTCGGCCTTCGCGCCGCTGGCCTCGGCTTGTTTCATCAATAGCAGGGCGTTGGCGTCGGCGCGACCACGGTCTTCGGTAGCTTTGGCAGCGGCTTCGGCCTTGATGCGCTCGGCATCACCTGCCGCCTGTGCGTTCAGACGGGCGGCATCGGCGGCGGCCTGCGCGCCGATGGTCAGTTTTTGGCGCTCGGCCTCGGCTTCAATCTCGGTGGCTTGGCGCTTGGCACGCGCCGGGACGAGGATTTCGGCCTCCTGCTGCTGTTCAACCGCGAGGGCGCGCAGCTTCTGGACTTCCTGCTCTGAGGTGGCGTTGGCGAGACCGACTCGTTTGCTGACCTCGACTTCACGGATTTTCAGCGCCTCGCGTTGGGCGAGAATTTCGCGCTCGGAGTCGAGTTCGGCCTGTTCCGCATCACGCTTGGCCTGCGCCGCCTTCACCCGCGACTCACGGGTGGCTTCGGCCTCAGCGATAATCGCGTCACGCTTGATGGCGGCAATCTGCGGGGCGGCCATTGCGGTCAGGTAGCCTTGGTCGTCGGTGATTTCCTCGATACCCATGGAGAGCATCTTAATCCCCATCGCCACAAGGTCATCGCGGGCGAGGTCCTGCACCTTCTGCACAAACGAGTCGCGGTCGCGGTGGATTTCCTCAACCGAAAGCTGACCGACGATGGCGCGGAAGTTGGCGCTCAAGGTCTCAGCGATGATGCCCAGCACCACATCACGCGGTTTCTCTAGGAACGCCCGTGCCGCCGTCCGCAGTGCCGACTCCTCCGGGTCAATCTGCACCTGCGCCACCCAGTCCAGCTTGATAGGGACGCCACGCTCGGTGTAGACCTCATCCTTCTCCTGCTTGATGGTCATGATGGTGATGTCGAGTTTCTTGTAGGTCTCGATTAACGGGATGACGAACACACCACCGTTGGTAACCATGCGGGCATTCTTGCGCCCATAGACCACCATCACCTCACTGGGCGGAACCCGATGATAATTGCCCATGATGAGTGCCACGATGACTGCTAACAGCAGCGCGACTACCCCCACGACGATTAGGAATCCCTCTCCGCTCATTTTCCCCCCTTATCTGTTAAAAATACCCGTTAGCCGTTCTTTTTCTTGACATAGAGCAGGCCGCTTTCGGCGTTGATGACCTGCACGATGTCGCCGCGCTTGAGGGCGTGGCCATCCACCTCTTTAATGGCCGAGCGGGTGATGTGTTGCCCGCCTTCGACCATCGCCTCACCGATTTTGCCTTCCGGCGTGTCGATGGTAACGCGGGCGCTCATCCCAACCAGCTTGTCGATGACCTCAATGCTGTCCTCGGTCTGTTGGCGCAGCACCGCTTTCAGCAGGAATGAGCCGCCGCGCCCTAAGACATAGCCAAAGCCGACCGCTGAGAGCAGCGTCACCGGCAGTGACCACTGGGACAGCACCCCAAGCAGGCCGAACGCACCAAACCCCGACAGGAAGGCCGCCCCCAACAGCATGGTGAAATCCCCGTCACCAGCGCCATCAGCGAAATCACCCAGCACGATGGTGAAGAGCAGGTAACCGACCCCCAGCACCAGACATGCGCCAAAAATCCACGAAAGCGGGTCCTGCATCGGCGTTCAACCTCCATCGGTCTGAGTTTTTCTGCGAGATAGTCCGATTGTATCCCGAATGTTTGGGCGGCGTAAGAATTTTGGCGCGGAATTAACCCGCATCCCCAGTTTGTGGGGTTTCGGGCGGCTTACCGATGGCGCAGGCTTCAGGGACGACCAGCAACCGCCCGGTTTTTACGTCATAGATGTAGCCGTGGAGGGTAATCCAAGCCGGCACCAGCGGATGCTTGCGGATGCGCGCCACATCTTCTATCACGCTCTGGTTAAGGTCGTGGATGGTCAGCCATGCGATGTGCTGCCCCTCAGTCGAACCGGGGCCGTTGCTGGTGTTCTGGAACCCGTCCGGTTGGCGCTCTGCGGGAGCAAGGCTCTCACGCAGCAGGTTAATCATCGTGTCTGAGGTGAACGCTTGCATCCCGCAGTCGGTGTGGTGGATGACAAACCATTCAGTCGTCCCCAGCAGCTTATACGAGATGACCAGCGACCGGATGGCGTCGTCGCTCGCGCGTCCGCCTGCGTTGCGGATGACGTGGGCGTCCCCCTCGCTCAGGCCAGCCAGTTTCGCGGGGTCAATCCGGGCGTCCATGCAGGTGAGGATGGCGAAATGACGGGTAGGGGGCGCGGTTAGGCTGGCGCGCTCACCGAACTGTGCAGCGTAGGCCGTGTTCGCTGCAAGCACCTCATCGAGTATCTTGCTCATCGGTCGGTCTGCTCCTTGGCGTTGAAAGATTGGACGAAAGACGGCACAAACCATAACGGGGATGGGGGCAAGGCGTCAAGCAGTCGGTAAAAGTTTGTTAAATCTGCGCGATAGCATCAAACAACCTGCACAGTCAAAATAGCTAGCGTCAGATAACGCGAACCGGAGCGCTGTATGGCCGACACCTTCCTCATGTTCCCCAAAAACGAACGCTACCTGCGCGGCGAGATGCCTAATCCACAGTCACACACCAGCCAAGCTAGCTATGGCTGCCTGATGCTTTTTATGGTCCCGTTCGTCGGGGTCGGGATTTTCACCATCGCGCTCACGTTGATGGCCTTTGCCGAAAACTGGGACCTCGAAAACAACAGTCAATCGACCACCGCCGTGGTCGTCGGGCGTGACGAGGACTATGACGAGGGTTCGACCCGTTACTACCTTTACTACGATTACACGGTCAACGACACAGGCTACAGCGATAATCAACAGGTTTCTGAGGAACTGTATGACCGCACCGAACGTGGCCAGACCCTCGACATCGTGTATGTCACGGACACGCCGGGCGTGTCCCGCATCGCCGGAACAGACGATGGGGGGATGCGGATGTTCCTTGTAGTGTTTACGCTGTTTTGGAACCTCATCGTAATCCTCTTCGTCGCGTCCACGTGGTGGAGTTGGGAGCGCCAGACCCGCCTCCGCAAGGAGGGCAAGCTCGTCCGGGGCGAAATCGTCTACATCGAAAGCAAGACCGACAGTGATGGGGACTATATGATTGAGGCCGAGGTGCGTTTCAGGACACCGACGCTACAGCCGGTACAAGGCAAGCGCAGCTACACCAGCAACTTTCATAAAGGTCAGCCCCTCCCGCGCCCCGGCGAACAGGTCAGCATCCTGTACGTGGACGACAAGCTGTGGGAAATCTTATGACGCGCCCGCTGTGCCGCTCACGCGCTGGATGTCGCGGGTGTGAAGGGTGTTGTGGTAGAGGGTGAAAAACAGCATCTCGCGGATGGTCAGCACGCCCATCGCGGGGTGGGGGAGCTGGTGCGCGTCGAGGTCTTCTTCTGACCATGCCTCAATCTGCTGGTACAACTTATCGTGGGTGGTGTTCCACACCTCGATGAGGTGTGACTGTTCATCGGTCACACCGTCGGGCATCCGGTAGCTGACCGGCGTGACGTTGGCGTAGTCCTCGGCGCGCACGCCGCCCGTGGTGGTCAGCGTGCCGTATTCGCTGACCAATGCCTCATAACGGCGTGACGGGCGCTCTGATTGGCCGAACATCTCCGCCAAACGTTCTTTGGGCAGCCCCAACCCCTTCACAAACGGCTTATTGCTTAAGATGAGATGTTTCAGGTAGCTGGCCGCTGACCATTCCGTGCCGTTACTGAGGTCGAAGCGTTCGGGCGGGATGGCTTGAACGGTGATGGTCAGGTCGCGCTGAACCTCGACAAGCTGCGCGATGATTTCGGCTTTGCTGTGGGGGTGGCTCATGGGGATGTGTCCTTGTGTGCTACGTCAGATACACAACAATTAACCCTGACGCGCCGGTTTGGTCACGCCACTGGTCAAGTGCGCCGCGATGGGCGATACTGGGCGCTGCAAAGGACATTCCCGGCGGTTTTTAGGCTCACGAGAACGCTCCCCAATGCCCATTGAAACATTACTCATCCAAGCGCTGGTCGGCGTGTCGTCCGGTATGATTTTGTTTATCGTCGCGTCTGGCCTATCGCTGATTTTCGGCGTGCTGCGCATCATCAACTTTGCCCACGGCAGTTTGTACATGTTGGGCGCGTTTGTCGCCACCAGCGTGGGCGCATGGCTGGCAAATCAGAGCATCGGTTTCTTTGGCGCGCTGCTGATTGCGCCGCTGGTGGTAGCGCTGATTGGCGCGCTGTTGGAGGCCGGGCTGTTCCGCCGAATTTATGGGCGTGAGCACCTCTTACAGCTTCTGCTGACTTATGGCTTAACCCTCATCATCGCCGACGTGGTGCGGATTGTTTGGGGCGGCGAAATTTTACGCTTATCGCTGCCAGAATTCCTGTCCGGCACGGTGAGGATTTTTGAGCGTCGGTTTGCCATCTACAACCTGCTGCTGCTGGTCATCGGCCCACTGATTGCGGTTGGGCTGGCGGTGCTGCTGCGGTTCACGCGCTGGGGGCGGCTGATTCGCGCCGCCGTCGATAACCCAGAGATGTTGGGCGCGCTGGGCGTCGATACGCGCCGCGTGTTCACGCTGGTGTTTGCACTGGGCTGCTGGCTGGCGGGCGTTGGCGGCGTCCTCATCGCCGGGCGCGCCTCAGTCAGCCTGCAAATGGACGCCGAGATTATCGTGCAGTGTTTTGCGGTGGTAGTCATCGGCGGGTTGGGCAGTTTCACCGGCGCGCTCATCGCCTCTGTGATGATTGGGGTGGTCGTCTCGCTGGGGACGCTGTTCCCGGCTACGGCGGGCTTCGCGCAGGCGCTCCCGTTTGCGGTGATGGCGCTCATCCTTGTTGTGCGTCCGTGGGGTCTGTTGGGCAAGCCAGAGCGTTAGGCTTTACCAACCTAAATAGCCCTGTTTTTGTGCATCACATCTATATGGCGACGCACATCATCTATGGTAAAATATACAAATCAAACGTAAAAATTTATTTGCTTTACCTATCCCTTTACCCGCCCTTTGATGACCAATCAAACAAGGATTTTGCACGCATGGAAAACCGCCGCCCCTTTAAGCAGTTCACCCCCGCTGAACATCGCATCTGGAAGATGCTGTGGGACCGCCAGATTGGGAACTGCCGCGACCGCGCCTGTAAGCTGTGGCTGGACGGGCTGGACAAGCTCGATATGACCGCCGACCGCATCCCCGATTTCAGCGTGATGAACGAGCGCTTTAAGGAGCTGGTCGGCTGGGAACTGGTCAGCACTGACGTGATTTTCAGCGACGGCCAGACGTGGTTTGAACACCTCGCCCGTCGCCAATTCCTCATCACCGAGTACATCCGCGAGGAAAAAGACCTGCTCTATACCCCGCTGCCGGACATCTGGCATGACACCTTCGGCCACCTGCCGCTGATGACCGACCCGCGCTACGCCGATTACATTCAGCACTTCGCCCACGTCGCGCTCCGCTACACGCCAGAGGAGCGCAAATCGCTGGGCAGCCTGTGGTGGTACACCATCGAATTTGGCTTCATGGTCGAAGATGGTGACATGAAGGCCTTCGGCGCTGGCCTGATGTCCTCGCCGGGCGAAATGGAACACGCTTACTCTGACGCGGTGAACAAGACCTCGTTCTCGCTGGATGCCTTCGAGAAGATCAGCCCGTCGCCCCACACCATGCACAATACGCTGTTCATCCTCGACTCGATGGAACAGCTCGAAGGTTCCGCCGAGGCGTGGGCCGAGCGTCACCCACAGATGGCCTAACCGCCCTGCGACTCGGCGCGCACGGATGTTATAGTAAGGGGGTGAAACTCTGGACCGGTTGGAACGGCAAGGACACCCCCGACCATGCTTAAACACTTCGACATCCTGAACGGGCGCACCATCATCATCGTCGGATTCCAGCGGCAGGGGCAGGCGCTGGCGCGCTGGTTACCGACCGTGGGGGCGCGCCCCATCGTCACCGACAGCAAAGACGCCGCCGCGCTGGGCATCGACCCTGCTGATTACCCCGGCGTCCGCTTTGTGTTGGGCGAGAACCCGCCCGACCTGCTTGACGACGCGGACATGCTGTGCATCTCCGGTGGTGTGCCGCTGACCATCCCCATCGTGGTTGAGGCCGCCCAGCGTGAAATACCCGTCACCAATGACGCGCAGTTGTTTGTTGACCGCTGCCGCGCTCACCTCATCGGCATCACCGGCAGCGCGGGCAAAACCACGACGACCACCCTCGTCGGCCAGATGATTAAGGCTGCCGGACACCGCACATGGGTCGGCGGCAATATTGGTAACGTCTTGCTCGACGTGATGAACTACATCCAGCCCAACGACCGCGTGGTGATGGAGCTGTCCAGCTTCCAGCTTGAACTGATGCACAGCAGTCCGCACATCGGCGCGGTGCTGAACGTCACCCCCAATCACCTCGACCGTCACGGCACGATGCAAGCCTACATGGACGCCAAA
>JALONW010000127.1 GCA_025454725.1 Anaerolineae bacterium | reverse complement strand
CATGAGGGCAACTGCGAAACGGATGCTGCGACGCATGATGCTGCTGCTCCCTGAAAAGAAGGTTAACAAGGCGTGAAGGTTAACCAAAAGTTAAACCACACATGAGAGAACATAACACGCCCTTCCCCATTTGCCAAAGATTTTGGCCTGAAATGGTCATTGAAATGTAAAACCCAATAGAATGCTAAAAATTTTTCAAACGAACATGATACCCCTATAGAACATAGAGCTGTAGCGACGGAGAGTACAGCCGTTTTTAGCACAGCAAATAGCAGCAGAAGCCAGTTATCTACCCACTGGCGGCGTCGAATGCGCCCGCTGTCAGCGTGCCGACCTCCTGCACGCGCACCGGCACGCCGTCCAGCTCATCGGGGATGCGGTCGTCGGGGTCAAGTTCCTCTGGCAGATGATAGACCGAGACCAACACGACGAGGCAGTAGTAGGCGGTGTTGCCTGCCATGTCCCACAGCCCGATGGACACCCCCACCACATACCGCTTGTGCATCAGCCAATCGGTATAGATTTCCTGCACATGCACCACATACTCATACGAGTCGTTCCCGTGCGGCATCGTTGTTCCTCCCCTATATAGTGGCCTTGTGGTCTGGGGCTTAAAACGTGACGTTCAGCGCCGCCAACACGGTGTCGATGGGCGTAAAGATGGACGCCTGCGCCGACCCCGCGAACAGCAGCCCAACCGCCTTGTTCTCGACCGAATCGACCACCAGCGAACCGGAGTCGCCGCCTTGGCTCATCGGCTGGGTGATGACCTGCCCGGTGAAGCGGGCGGAGCGCGGCCCCTTGCTGGTGGTATAGGCCACCGTCACGGTCGCGTTAAGCAGCGTGACCATGCCCTGCGTAAAATCGGTCGTGCGCCCGGTCTTGCGGACGCCCATGCCAAGCTGTGCGGCCTTCGTGCCGGTGATACGCCCGATATGACGAATCTCATCAGTGAACATGCTGGGGTCGTTCGGCCTCGCCACCGCCGCATCGGCCACGTTGTCGGGGACAGCGCCCAGTGCGCTCAAAGCTGACATCGCGCGGGCTTCGGCGGAGAAGGCCGAGGCCGTCATGTTAACCAAGCGCTGACCCGAACCGGCCATCTTCGCCATCGCGTTGGCAATCATCGACAGGCCGTTGAAGGCCACCGCCGTACAGCCGCTGGGCGTGGGCGATGGGTTGGGCGTCGGGGTGGGGGTTCCACCATTGTCGCCGGGCAACGGGGTAGCAGCATCCTCGATGTAGCGCAGCGGGACGTAGCGCTCCAGCCGCGCCACAATGTCAGCGGGGAAATTGCCCCCGTCCATCGGCCCCGGCTGAAGGATGGAATCACCGACATTGGCGTCATTGCTGTTGGCGAACACATGGTTATTGGAAAGCAGGAGCTTGTCGCCAGTGGCGCGGTCTTTCACTGGCACACCCAACGTCCCTGCACTAATCGATTGGTGTCCCATGCTGACGCCAGAGGGGATGGTCGGGCGGAAGCGCCCCTGCGGGCTGAGTGCGTTGAGCGCCTCAACATAGCCAATCTCGTAGACATCGGTCGGCAGGTCTTCAATCTGGCGGGGAATGCGCTCGGCGTTGGTCAGCGAGCCAGCGGGGAGTTTCTGCTGCACCAGCGCGACGATTGCCATTTGGTCGGTCCATTGGCCGTCAGTCTCCTTCAGGCCGACCGCCACCCCCACTACGTTCGGCTTACGCAATAGCTGCGACTCGACCATCGTCTGGATTTGGAGCAGGTGCTGCATCAGGCCGTTGATTGCCATGTTCGTATCCTTTTTTTGATTTGACGCGATAGATAAGCATCTGCCTTGCCCTATGAAAAGGGGTTTAGGGGTGAGTTTCAGTGGGCTACCCCGGCTCATCCCACATCAGGCGTAACAGTTAATGGTCTATACGCCCAATGGTAAATGATTTTTCGTTCGGCGTCTTACCCCCAATGCGAACAGCCACCCCCACCCGTTGGCTCAGAACGGATGGGGGTGGCTGTTCAGGAGGAGAGGAGGCCCCCAAAGACGCTGAAGCTGGCTGTTAACGTATACGCCACACCTGTACCTCGCCAGCCCGGCGGAAATATAGGGCAGTCTGGTCGTCGCTGAACCCAAGTTCAAGCACACCCTCGATTTGGTATTGGGCGATGGCGGCGGAAAATCTGTCCTCCGCACCCAAATCCCATAGATTCAACAAGCCGTTGTGATAGGTTGCCAACAAACGACCATCAGGTGTAAAGGTATGCAGGCTGATGGGCATGGGTATTTCAAGGCCATTTACGGTGGGAAACACCCCCGTGTCGGTCACGATATAGGCCGAGTCTGGGCTGAAAGCGGCACGCCCTGCGCCGAGGATGACTCGCTCCGTTGCTGAATTGGGGTGGTTGTGAACGATGTCCCCCAGTGGGAATAATTCGGCTTGTTGAGTGACCCGACCTTCACGGTCGAACACCGTCAGCACCACCAGCCAGCGCTCATCCGCGCTCACCACGACGCCTCGCACACTGTCTGGACGGCTGCTTCGGCTGTAATCGACCACGGTGACCTTATGAGGGTTGGTGGTTTGGCTGGGAATGCCAATCCTTTCAAACACTTCGCTTAACGCCACCCGACTCACTTCGCTGCCCAGCCCAACATAGATGATATCGCGCTGGCCGACGAAAGCAACTGGGCTGGCCCCACATGCCCCGTTAATATAGATGAGGGTGTCCCACAGTATACCGTACTGCGGGATAATGCCCGGTGGGTCGATGCGATAAATACCGAAAAATTCGCCCATCTCAGACCGTGATTCACAGGGGACATCGCGACTGTAGACATAATCACCCGATGGGCTGATTTGAAGCCTCGGATACACAGGCAGCACCAACGGGTCAGTCACCCCATCAACGGACCAGACTGCTGTTTGGAATGCCTCGCCTGAATCCGATACGAAATCCCCTTCGGCGAGGAACTGCGTACCATCCGCTGTAAACTCGACATACTCGGCAGTACCTACCAGCGCAATATCCCGGCGGGTCTGGTCAACCAAATCGACGACACCAAGGGTATCACCGTCCCCCATAAAAGCGGCCTGACCGTGCGGAACGTCAAGGTCTAACACCTTTCCCAAATACCCTTCCAAAACTGGGATGGTGAGGATCTGATCTGTCATACTATCCCACACACGCACGCTACCCCCATCCCACCAAGCGGCTTGGGTCATATTAGCGTTTAGTACGGCAGCAGCGGGTAGTTCGATGATGGGAGAGTTGGTTTCTACAGCGTAAATCACCATTATATCCCCCGTTTGAACAGCATAGCGGTCAAGCGTGTTATTGAAACCAGCGAACCTATGCGGCTCGACATCTAATCGGATCAGCGCGGTACCCGGCTGCTCAAGTGACCACACCACGACTCCGCTAGTAGAAACCACCAGCATTTCCCGGTCATCGGGACCAAATTCGAGGCGGAAGGGATAGTCTGAGCTGACGGTCATAAGCGGGGTTTGGGGCGAGCTGAACGCACGGACAATCAGGTTTTCTCCGTCCCAAACGGCGAGGTGGTCATTGCCCAGCCAATAATCGGAGTCGGAGTCGCAGTTGAATTCGTAACAGGTCTCTGGATAGGGAACCCGCGCCATAAATCCATCTTTAAACACGGTGATGTAAGGCGAATCCGCCTCGGTCTCATAGGCAACGACCCGGTTATTGGGCGATATTTCGACGCCTTGCGAACCGTAAATATAGTATTCTCCACCTTCAAATTCCCACCAAGGTGCACCGGTTGCAAGGCTGTAGACCGCGATTTCTCCCTGCCCCGCCTGATCGACAGTAAAATCAACAATCAGCACATCATCCCCATAATAGGTCTCTTGAATGACGAAATGTTGCAGCTCGAAAAGGCTTTGGGGGTGAATGGCATAGATGTCCCCAGTCGGTAAATTATAGAGGTATACCACCTCCATATAGCGATACGACCGGGCGGAATCGAACACCCCCAGCACTACGGCTAGCGTCGCATAATCGGAGGTAACAGCAGCGGCGATGAATTGGTGATTAGTTTGTGTGTCTACCAATAGGGTTTCACCACTGGGCTGGACAATTTCGATACGAGTGGTTGGGTGAATCTCATCGGGGGGCAGGCCGCGCACCGTTGGCACCACTCCTATACTCAGCCCGGTCTCCAACGACCAGCGCTGCCCCTCCCCTGTAACCGTCTCAACGCCATCAAATTCGAAACCACTAATGGGCAGTCGATTCAGGGCGACGCTGAGATTATCGGTTTGGTAAACCTGTGCCTGTTCGCTTGTACCGACCACCATATACTGACCATCTGGCGAAAATGCCAGTTCGCCCGGTAGTTCAGAGCCGATGCGGTTGTGAAGGCTTAACCGCCCGACCGAATCGGGCGTAATCAACGGGGATGGCGGGGTTTGGGAAACTACCGGAAAAGAGAACATCAAAACAAAGAGAGCACTGGCAAATCGCAGCATAAGGGGCATACCTATTCAAATCGAGACCCTTAGTATGCCACCACTTGCAAGCAGAGACCTTCACGAATCATCAACGCTCACCCCACTTCCGCTATGCGAACAGCCACCCCCACCCGTTGGCTCAGGACGGATGGGGTGGCTGTTCAGGAGGAGAGGAGGCCCCCAAAGACGCTGAAGCTGGCTGTTACTTCTTGGCCTTTGGTGCGACTTTAACAAAGTGGCGGGCGGGGTCAGCCAGCATCGCGTAGAGGTGATCGGTCGCCTCTGACTGGTTGTTGACCTCCAGCACGTGGATATAACGGTTAAGCAGTTCGCGCAGCTCGTCGCAGTCGTCGGCGTCCATCTGCTGGACTTCCAAAACCGACCCCTTGGCGATGCGACGCTTGATGGCGTCGGCGTTTAGGCGCATTTCCGGCTGGATGCGCTGGTAAATCACGCCGCCGGTCATGCCAGCGCCCAGCCACGGGCCGGGGTCGCCCATGATGACAACGCGCCCGCTGGTCATGTACTCGCAGGCGTAGCCCTTGAGGTTGGCGCGGCTGGCGAGGTTGCCCAGCTCATCGCGCAGCGGCTCTTTGACTTCACCGCCGAAGATGACATCTGACCCGCTCAGGCGGATGCAAGCGCGGGTATCGGCGTCGCCTTGGACGATGAAGAAGCCACCCTGCGCGCCATACGCGAAGCTCTTACCAACCGACCCATCGAGGCGCAAACCGTTGTGGTTCAGCCCCTTGAGGATGGTCACCGTCCCGGCGCTGGCGCACTTGGCGACGCCATCTTGCGCGCCGCCCTCGACCAGCACATCCAGCGGCGCGCCCATGAAGGCGGCCAAACCGTTGCCGGGGATGGCGCTGTTGCTGAAGCTGAGGTGGACGGTCTGCACCTGTTCCGCGCCCTTGAATTCCTTACGTTGCAGCGCGCCCGCGAGGTGCGTACCGAGAGCGCGGTCCATCGCCATGACCTGTTCGTCGTCGTAGGTCATTTCGTAGTCGCCGTGGGACACGCTGTCGGCCACGACGTTGGTAATCTGCTTGCTGAGGGTGTTGCGTGGGCGCGTGAGGCGCGGCCCACCGCTTTGGACAGCCTTTTTCTTATTGGTCGGGACGGGCTTGAGCAGCGGCGACAGGTCAATGCGGTTGTGCCAGTCGGCCTGTTCCAGCAGGTCGGCGCGCCCAACGAGGTCGTTCACATCCTCGACACCCATCTGCGACGCCCAATAGCGCATGTCCTCTTCCAGCATCTTGAAGACGCGGATGATGCCCTCGACCGAGTTGTCGTAATCACGCGGCTCGAACGACTTGAGACCCTTGGCGGTCGCTTCTTCTTTGGTCTTGATGTGGGTGGTGATGCCGACGTGGCACGTCCCCTCGTGGCACTTGCGGCAGATGGTACAGCCGACCGCCACCATCGCCATCGTGCCGAACCCGCAGCGGTCTGCACCGAGGCACATCATTTTCAGCACGTCGCGGCCCGACTTCATGCCGCCGTCCGCCCAGATTTCAATCGAGTCGCGCAGGCCGCTGTCGGTCAGGGCGCGATGCGCCAGCCACACGCCGATTTCGGTCGGCATCCCGACATGGCGCAGGGCGTGGGCGCGGGCTGCGCCCGTCCCGCCGTCGTAGCCGGTGATGGTGACGACATCTGCACCCGCCTTTGCCACACCGACCGCGATAATGCCGACGCCGGGGACGACCGGAATTTTGACGCTGATGCGGGCGCGGGGGTTGGCCGTCTTGAGTTCCTCGACCAACTGCGCGAGGTCCTCAATCGAGTACAGGTCATGGTTGTTCGACGGCGAAATCAGGTCAACGCCGGGGACGGTATGACGCGCCGCCGCGACCTGCTCGGTCACCTTGAATCCGGGCAGGTGGCCGCCTTCACCGGGCTTCGCGCCCTGCCCGATTTTGATTTCGATGAGGTCAACCGAGTTGAGGAACTCGGTGTTCACGCCAAAGCGCGCCGAGGCGATTTGCTGGCCGCGATAGCCGTTATAGCGCCCCATGATGTCGGGCAGTTCGCCGCCCTCGCCGTTGATGCAGTAGATTCCAAGGCGGTAGGCGGCCTCGGCATACGCCTTGTAAGACAGCTCGCCTTGTGAGCCGAACGACATGGCGCTGATGAGGACGGGCATGGTGTGTTTGCCGCTGCGGAGGTTAATCCCGGCAGGGTTGGTCGGCTTATCGCTGAGTTTGAGGTCCAGAATGTGGCGGATGGCGACCGGCTGCTTGGCTTCCAAATCGACCATCTCGGCGCTGTACTGTTCGCGGGTCTTTTCGCCCAGCGCCACGTCCTCAGCCTTCTTCCACATCTTGGGGTACAGGCGGTCGGGGTTGCCAAGCATGGCCTTGGTCTCGCCGCGCAGGTCGGCGGCGCGCTCCTCACCCCACAGCTTGAGGTCGTCCCACGTCAGGCCGCGCGCTTCGCTGCCGAGGTAATTGGGCATGTCGAACACGCTGGCGACGCTCTTGGCGAGGCCAATGCTGCTGAAGCTGTGGCCGTAGCCGCGCAGCTCGTGACAGCCGATGGTGCTGGTCACTTTCTCGACGCCCTTGGTCAGCACGTCAATCATTAGGGTTAGGGTGTTGACGATGGCGTCCGCGCCGATGGCTTCACGCGGGGCCTTCGGCGCGAGGCCGAGGCCGACGGCGTACAACATATACGGGTTGACCGCGTTCGCGCCCATGCTGATGACCATGGCGAGGTCATGCAGGTCACGCAGCGCGCCGGAGCGCACGACAATCCCCGCAAGACGGCGCAGGTTGCGCCCGTCGTGGTCGGTCTCGCGCAGGGCGCTGTCCACTGACGCTGTGACCAGCAGCGGGTCAATCCAGTGGACACTCCCCTTCATCACACCGGAGTCGTCCAGCAGCAGGCAGCGCACGCCGTTGGAAACCGCTTCAATCGCGGCGGCCTTAATCCGGTCGAGCGCCTCCTCAATGGGTTCTTCGACACCCGCCGCCATCGTGATGAGCGCAACGCGCCCCTCAAACGCCGCGAGCAGGTCGTCCAGCGTCATCGTACCGTACTTGTCGGCCACTTCGCGCATCAGTTCTGCGCTGCCGAGCATGGTGTGGCCGCCCAGCACGAACGGGGTCTGGATGGAGACGCTGATTTCGTCCGCCGCCAGCGCCGCGCCCACACCGGGGCGCGAGCCGACAATCATGCGGGTGCTGAACTGTGCGCCCTCGCGCTCACGGTCGATGGCCGGGTTGGTGACGACCGCGACCGTCTCCTTAAAATAGTCCGACAGGTTGACGCGGGTGTGGCTGATGGCCGCCAAAGGGCCGTCCCAACCGAGCGCGCCAATCTGTTCCTTCTTCATCTCGCTAATCGACTCGATGACGCCGACGTGATAGCGCTCCCAGCCCATCGCGGACATGGTGGTCGTGTTGACCGGGGTATCGGCGGTGTAGGTGGGGACGTAGCGGGCGGCTTCGGCTACGGCATAAGGCGCGGGCGCGGTTTCGGTGGCGACTTGTACACTCGTCCCGAACCCGCCCAGCAGCTTACCGCCGCCGCCGTTCCCGTTACCATTTCCGTTCCCCTCGTGCAAACCATTCCCGCTGCCGTTCCCGTTCTGGGCCAACCAATCAGACGGGAGCGCAATCGGCTGGTTGAGCGCGATGCGGTCGCGGTGCTTCTGGGTGACATGGCGCAGAATCGAGGGATAGTCGAACACCTCGATGGGCTGGCCGCGGCGGACGCGCAGCGCAATCTTCTCACCGGGGGCCAGCGGCTTAGCAGAAACGCTCATCACGTCCAACGGGTAAACACCGCGCTCTGACGAGGCGAAATATTCCTTGTCGGTCTCACCAAACCACAGCGGGCGCAAACCGAGCGCGTCCACACTGAACACCACGAGGTCCGAGAAGCGGGCGGCGATGGCAGCGGGTCCCTGCGCGAACGGCCCAAAAGCGCGGCGAATCTCGTCAGCCATGCGCGCCATGTCCGGCACGTCTTGGGCGAGGTCATGCTCGAACGGCGGGAAGATGTAGGTAATCGCCTCAATGAGGTCGAGGCCGAACTTGGTGCAGAAGGCGTGAACCAACCGGTCAACGTCCTGCGAGTCGCTGTTCATCGGGTTCAGCTCAACGCCCAGCATCGAGGCCTCCATGCGGAAGCGGCTGATGGTGTTGAATTCGCCGTTGTGGCCCAGCAGCCCGAACGGTTGGGCGCGCTCGAAAATCGGGTTGGTGTTGGTCGAGTAGCGCGAGTGACCGAGGGTCACCGTGCTGGCGTAATCGGGGTCGCGCAGTTCCGGGTAGTAGCGGCGGAGGATTTCGACCGTCCCCTGTACCTTATAAACCACACTGTGTGACGACAGTGAAGCGAAATGCAGGCCCAGCTCGTGTTCGATGCGGTTTTGCAGGTCGAACAGCACGGTATCGAGTTGGGCGAGGGCGACTTGACCGTTCAGGCCAGCGATTTGGTAGAAGGCCGGTTCGTGCTTTGAGGCGCTCGGCCCCAACACAACGCGGTTGACCAACCCCGGCTGGTCGTAGACGACGTGCAGCCCGGCGTCGCTCATGGTGCGGACGACACGCTCGACCAGTTGGGCGGCGCGCTGTGCCTGCGCGTGAGGAATCATCAAGTGACCGACCCAGAATCCGCGGTCGGTGGCGAGGGTGGAGCGGATGCCAGCCTCGCCCAAGCGCTTGGCCCACAGCTCACGCGGGATGTCGGTCAAGATGCCGACTCCGTCGCCTTCGCCGTCAATATAGCCGCTGCGGTGACCCATGCGCGCCAGCGCTTCGATGGTGCGCTTAACGTTGCCGTGGGTGGGCTGTCCGCCCTTGCGGACGGAGCAAATCAGCGCGCAGGCGTCGCGCTCGTTGGTGTCGAGGCGGTGCAGGTCAGAATCGATGACCTGTTGGTAGTAGGCGGTGATGTCGTTGTCGAATTCGTGGCCGTCGGGAGTGGCGTTGTCGGTCATAAAGGCAGTGTCCTTTGTGACGTATGGGGCTGTCGGGCGGAAGAAGGGCTGTTTTGACGTTGATGAAAGTCACCAAAATCGACAGCCCTATTCCCGTCAAATGTAACAACCCCTTGTCAAGAGTTATACGGACAGACTATCCGATTTTTTGGCCGGTACCCTGTGGTAATTTGTATGAGAGGGTCTTTACCGCGCCCTATGCGGCGGCAAAGCGGCATGTGGGCGCGCCGGGCTTGTGTGGTATCCTTGGGATGCTTTTAACCACCCTAAAACCCCCTGTGTGAGGAGATTTTTACCCCATGAAACAGTACCCATCCGCCCCGGCCATGTCGATTGACCCCAAGAAGAAG
>JALONW010000505.1 GCA_025454725.1 Anaerolineae bacterium | reverse complement strand
TGCTCGGTGCTGCTCATCCGCTGGTCACAAGAGACGCGGATGTATGCGCAGGCGGCGGCGCTGATTGCATTGGCGGCATATGCGACCCTGCGCGCCCAAAGTGAACCCCAGCGGCGGCGCTGGTGGGTTCTGATTGTAGTCGGCAGCGCGGGCGCAATGTTGACCCATTACCTCGGCGCGCTGGCAGTCGGCCTCTTAAATATCTATGCGCTGCTGTCACTCCGCCCGCATCAATGGGCGACCCAGCGCGGCGCGGTGGTGCGATGGCTGGTTGCAATGCTGGCCGTGGCGGTGTTGGTCGGCGCGTGGGTAGTCTACGCGCTCCCCCTAATCCGCAGTGGCAGCGTCGGAGGGGAGTTTGACGCGGGCTTCGTCTTTCAACTGGCGGCGTCGCTGTTCGCCGTTGGCACGTCCACCCAGATTACCGAATTGGCCGCACTGACGCTGGTTATTACGCTCGGCGCGCTGGTTGGGTTGGCGCTGTCGCCTCGGCGCGATTCGGTTGGGCTGGTGCTGCTGTTCGCGCTGGCCCCCCCGCTGGTGATTTATACGTTAGGCGTACTGGAAACCCGCTTCTACTCGCCCAAGCCCGAAGAACGCTACTTTATTTTGTTCGCGCCGGTGCTGGTGGCCGGAATTGGCGTCGCCGTCGCCAGCTTGACCCGGCGGCGCTGGCTGATGCCGCTGGGCATCGCGCTGGCGGTGGTGGTCATCGGCGTGCAGGATGCCGCTGGGCATCGCGCTGGCGGTGGTGGTCATCGGCGTGCAGCTCGACCAGACCGGGCGTGGGCTGGCGGCACGCGCCCCCTACGACGATTACGCTTTTATGCTGCGGGCGGTCGATGCGCTGGCCCAGCCCGGCGATGTAGTGGTGTTCGCCAGCGAAGACCGCTACCCGCTGGTCTACTACCACCTCAACCGCGCCGACGCCCTGCGTGGAGACGACGGTTACAGCTCGCTTAACTTTTGGGGGCTGCGACCCCCCAGCGGCGGCAGCATCGACGAGGTATGGGCGCGCCAAGCCTTCGGGCAGGCCGACCGAGTTTGGTTCGTCCGCATCGAGGCGCATCTGCAAGACCCGGACGGGCTGTGGCAAACATGGCTGGATTCCAGCTATACGCGCAGCCTGCATGTCCCCATCACCTACAACAGCCTGACGCTCTACACACGCGACGGCACGCCACCCGGTTTTACGCAGACCATCCTACCGCCGTTCAGTACCTACCGCGCAGGCGACACCGTGAGGGTCGGCACGGACGGCGAAATCACCCTCAGCGACGGGGCGCACATCGTTAGCGATTCGTCCGACGACTGGCGCGTGTGGCAGTTCCCGGTTTATCCCGCCATGCCTTCTGGGGAATATACACTGACGGTGGACGGTCAGCCCACGACCATCACCATCAGCGGCGCACCCGCCCCAGTTATCCCCACTGACGCACAACCCGCCGATTTTGGTGGTCTAGCACTGGTCGGCGCACAGCTCGATACCCAGCGTGCGCGCCCCGGTCAAACCGTCACACTGCGCTTGACGTGGCGCGCCGAAACCGTGATTGATGCCGACTGGACGACCTTCGTCCAGCTTATCGGCCCGATGCGCGAGACTGGGCCGGTCTGGGCGCAGGATGACCGCTACCCTGCCGACACGCCGACCAGCGCGCTTTGGGCGGGCTGGGTCTTCACCGCCGAACATCGGCTGACCGTCCCGGCAGACATGCCCGTCGGAGAATACCCCATTGTCATCGGCCTGTATCGACTGGAAACCGGCGAACGCGCCGCGCTCCCCGACGGCACCGACGCCCTGACGGTCGCCACGCTGGTGGTAGAGTAGACGAAAGAGGGCTATCAGATTTTGACAGCCCTCTTTGCTACTTTCTACCTAAAGGCTTGGTGTTTCTTCTGGACCGACCGGGGTAATGATGTAGCGCACCTCGACGGTCTGCACTACTGAAGTATTGGTAAGTGCCAGAATCAAACCCATCAGGAATACGCCGTATACCAAGCCAGCACCCAGCGCCAGCCGCCCAACGAAACGGTCCGCTGATGTACTGCTGGTCTGGCGCATCATCCAGAGGCCTCCCATCACCAACAACAGCGACACGATAGGAATCAGGATAGGTGCAGCGAGGCCAACCACCAAAATCAGGAGGATGAACAGGATAGAACGCCAAACGGTGGATGTTTGCTCAGTTTTCATGACGGTAAAACACCTTTTAGCGATTTTAGACGCGAAATAAAATTATGCTAACATATTTAAGATAAAAAATTACATTACAATAAAAAGATATTACTCGATAAAATTCCAATTTGCAACAAAAATGGGCAGCCCTGTCTGAAGGCTGCCCATTTTTTCGAAAGCCAATATTACTCGGACAGGTGTATCACCCGCCCTTGACCGACCCAGCCAGCAGGCCGCGAACAAAGTAGCGCTGGAGCGAGAAGAACACCACCAGCGGCACGATAATCGAGACGAACGCGCTGGCCGTCAGGATTTCCCAGTTTTCGGCGCGGCTGCCCAGCAGTTCACGCAGCTTGCTGGTCAGCACAATCTGGTCTACGTCCTTGCCGAGGAACACCAGCGAAACCAGCAGGTCGTTCCACACCCACAAGAACTGGAAGATGGCGAACGACGCCAGCGCCGGGACGCTGAGGGGCAGCACGAGCTGCATGAAAATCTGGAAATGCGACGCGCCGTCGATTTTCGCCGACTCGATAATTTCACGCGGCAGTCCGCCGATGTAGTTGCGCAGCAGGTAAATCGCCAGCGGCAGGCCGAACGCCGTGTGCGCCAGCCAGATACCGGGGTAAGTCTGCGCGATGCCAATCTGGTTGTAGAGGCGCAGCAGCGGAATCAGCGACATTTGCAGCGGGACTACGATTAAGCCAACCACCACATAGAACATCCAGCGCCGACCGGGAAATTCCATCCATGAGAAGGCGTAGGCGGCGAAGGCGGCAATCGCAATCGGCAGGATGGTAGCTGGGATGGTCACGGTGAAGGTGTTAATGAAGGCGTCGGATACGCCCTCGGTACTCAGCACCTCTTGGTAGTTTGCCAGCGAGAAACTCGGCGGGTTCAGCGACCGGATGAACGTACGCGGTCCCCGGCTGTACTCAAACGGCACGGGCGAGGTGTAGACATAGGTGCCGTCGGCGTTGAGCAGGAAGGTCTCGCCGTTTTCCAGCGTGATGAGTTCACCCGGCTGGTAGTCGCGGATGCCGGGCTGTTCGCCACGCTCATACACAATCTCACCTTTCGCAGGCAGGAAGCCGCCGCCGAAGGT
>JALONW010000126.1 GCA_025454725.1 Anaerolineae bacterium | reverse complement strand
GAATTTCACGACACCATTCCGCCCAAAAATATCATAACTCGTGTAACACCCTTCCCTCCTTGTGGGGGAAGGGCTGGGGATGGGGGGCTGACGGGTTATCCCGAATCACCGCCAAAATGCACCCCGCAAGAATATCAGGAGCCTTACTGTATGTCACAGGAACCGTATATCCAAGCCAACAGCGCCAATGTCCCTGACGAACGGGGCTACTATGGCGAATTCGGCGGGCGCTACGTCCCAGAGACGCTCGTCCCCGCCCTCGATGAGATGACCGCCGCCTACTTCGAGGCGATGGCTGACCCCGCCTTTCAAGCGGAGCTATCGTACCTACAAGCCACCTATACTGGTCGCCCGACGCCGCTGACCCACGCCAAGCGCCTGAGTGACCGGCTGGGCGGCGCGCAGATTTACCTCAAGCGCGAGGACTTGGCGCACACCGGCGCGCACAAGATCAACAACGCGCTTGGCCAAGCCCTGCTCGCCAAGCGCATGGGCAAGCAGCGCGTGGTGGCCGAGACCGGCGCGGGACAGCACGGCGTCGCCAGCGCGACGATTTCGGCGCTGCTCGGCTTAGACTGCCACGTCTACATGGGCAGTGTGGACATCGCCCGCCAGCAGCCCAACGTCCTGCGGATGAAACTGCTCGGCGCTGAAGTCATCCCGGTCGAAAGTGGGACGAAGACGCTCAAAGACGCCGTGAATGAGGCCATCCGCGACTGGGTGACCAACGTCCGCGATACCTTCTATCTGTTGGGGTCGGCGTTGGGGCCGCACCCGTATCCGCTGATGGTGCGCGACTTCCAGAGCGTGATTGGGACGGAAGCGCGTCGCCAGATTCTTGAACAGGCCGGGCGCTTGCCCGATGTGTGCGTGGCATGTGTCGGCGGCGGCAGCAACGCCATCGGCTTATTCCACGCCTTCCGCGACGACCCCGACGTTGACCTGATTGGCGTCGAGGCGGGCGGGCATGGCATCGCTGGGGGCGAACACGCCGCCCGTTTTGCCGACCCCGCACTGGGCAGGCCGGGAATCTTGCAGGGGACGCGCTCGTTCGTCATGCAAACCGCCGCCGGGCAGGTCGTCAACACCCACAGCATCTCCGCCGGTCTGGACTATGCCAGTGTCGGGCCGGAACACGCCTTTTTGCGCCAGAATGAGCGCGCTCACTACACCTACGCCACCGATGAAGAGGCGCTGGCCGCGCTTCAGACCCTCAGCCGTACCGAGGGCATCATCCCAGCGCTGGAAAGCTCGCACGCGGTGGCCGAGGCGATCAAACTCGCGCCGACCCTGCCCAAATCGTCGATCCTGCTGATTAACCTGTCGGGGCGCGGCGACAAAGACCTCGATACCGTCATGCGTGAGCTGAAGATTGAGTAGGGGAGTTCGCTGATGATTGTCGAAGCCGCTTCCGCCCTGCTGATTAACGCCGCTGGTCAGGTCCTGCTGCAACTGCGCGACGACAAGCCCGATCTCCCGTTCGCTGGGATGTGGACGTTTTTCGGCGGCGCGGTCGAGTATGGCGAGACACACGAGCAGGCCGTCCACCGCGAGGTGGAAGAAGAACTTGGCTTGACTGGGCTGACGCTGCGCTATTGGTGGATGCAGGAGCGCCCAATGTATAACCACCCTGAAATCACCGTGCATAACCATGTCTATGTCGGGCGGCTGACGGTTGACCCATCTACCCTGACGTTGGGTGAGGGGCAGGGGATGGCCTTGTTCGACCGGGCGGCGGCGGAAACACTGGAATTGGCCTTTAATCAGCACGACGTGATGCGCCAGTTCTACCATGACCTAGACGCTGGGACGTTGGAGATACCCGAACCATGAGCGATACCACGATACGAGAACTGACTGGGCAGGCGGCAATTGCAGCCATGTTCGCCCGGACGAAGGCCGAGGGGCGCGGCGCGTTTCTGCCGTTCGCCATGATCGGCTACCCGAATTTGGCCGAGTCGATTGATGCGATTGAGGCCATGAGCAAGCTGGGCGCGGACGGCTTCGAGATTGGCGTCCCGTTCAGCGACCCGCTGGCCGACGGCCCGGTCATTCAGCACGCCTCGCAGACTGCGTTGGCCAACGGCGTGACGATTGAGGTTGGGTTAGAGGCCATCCGTGAGCTGCGGCGGCGCGGCGTCACTCAGCCGATGCTGTTTTTCACCTATATCAACCCGCTGCTGTCCTATGGGCCAGATCGTTTCGCTCAAGACCTAATCGACGCGGGCGGGGACGGCCTGATTTGCCCCGACCTGCCGCCGGAAGAATCGCACTTGTTCGACGGGTTGGCGGCGCGCGGGTTGGCGCTGGTGTTTTTCGCCGCGCCGACCAGCACCGATGCCCGCATCGACCTCGTGGCGCACAAGGCGACCGGCTTTCTGTATGTGGTGAGCGTCACCGGTACGACCGGCGCACGCCGCGAACTGCCGACCGATCTGGCCGACTACGCCGCCCGGCTGCGGGCGCGCACCTCGCTCCCGCTGGTGATGGGCTTCGGCATCAGCACGCCGGAACAGGCGGTGCAGGTCTCTAAGCTGATGGACGGGTTCATCGTCGCCAGCGCGCTGATCCGGGTTGCGCCGGATGGCGTCGCGGCGGTGGCAAAATTGGCTGGCGAAATTCGCGCCGCGCTGTAAAAGACCGAACAATCCGAGTCGTTTTAGTGCCGCCGACCGAACAATCGACGGACTTTTAAGGAGTTTGCCACCACCCCTTGCCGACTTTCCAGACCCGCGTTATGCTTTCTGGTATCGACCTGAGAGAGAGGGTTTGCTGTCGCGTGGACAACACCAACCGCACCTACGCCTATTATTACTTTAAAGGCCACATAGGGGCGTTTGGAGCGTTGACCGCTGCACGGCAATCGACCCGACCTTAACCGGTTGGTCTTAGCCAGAAACCTGAAAAGGTGCAGAGCATAACGCTCGGCACCTTTTTTGTTTGCCTAATGGGTTTGGACAGAAAAGGTGAGGTAAGGGATGGGACAAGCAATCATGCGGGTGCGCGGCGTGCGCGGCGCAACCACGGCAGAGAACAACACGCCAGCGCCAACGACATCGACGAGGAGGACATCGCCAGCGTTTTTTTTACCAGCACGCCGGACCTGAACGCGGCTTTCCCCGCCATTGGGGCGCGGCGGGTCGGGCTGGGCAAGGTCGCGCTGCTGGGGATGATTGAAATCGATGTGCCGGATGCGGTCAAGCGCTGCGTGCGTGTCCTCATCCACTGGAACACCACCAAGTCGCTGGACGACCTCGTCCATGTCTATCTGCGGGGGGCGGTCGTGCTTCGTCCCGATTACGTCGCCAAACATGCCAAGGCGGGCGTCGTGGTCGGGGATGAGGGGTAAACCTCACCCCCCAACCCCCTCTCCATGGGGAGAGGGGGAGATGCCCACCGTTCGCCCTTAGAACCCCTCTCCTAGGGAGAGGGGCAGGGGTGAGGTTCGTTGGATAACACCGAAATAACGAAAACTGGGCGGGCAAGCCTCGCCCCTACATTCACTCGAAAAAGGGGGTACACACAACCATGATTGTCTTAATGCAGCCGGGGACGAACGGGGTACACGTCGCGGAAGTCGAACGTCAGGTGGCGACCGACGGGTACGAAGCGCACGTCTGGCACGGGTCACGCACGATTGTGGCGGTGGTCGGCCACAGCAGCAGGCCGTTGCTGCCCGAAACCTACGCCAATCTGCCGGGCGTCGAAAAGGTGACGCCGGTCAAGGTGCCGTACACACTGGCCAGCCGCCAATTCCACGCCGAGGACACCCAAATTAAGCTCAACGGTGCGGCGATGGGCGGCGAGAAAGTCTTGGTCATCGCTGGGCCGTGTTCGGTCGAGGGACGCGAGGCCATCATCGAGGCGGCGCACGCCGTCAAAGAGGCTGGCGCGACCGCGCTGCGCGGCGGGGCGTTCAAGCCGCGCTCATCGCCGTACAGCTTCCAAGGTCACGGCGAGCTGGGCCTCCAGTGGTTGGCCGAAGCCCGCGAACAAACGGGTTTGCCCATCGTTACCGAGGTGATGGACCCCAACCTCGTCGGGTTGGTCTGCCAATACGCGGATGTGTTGCAAATCGGCGCGCGCAACATGCAAAACTTCACGCTGTTGAACGCGGTTGGTGAGGCGCGCAAGCCCGTCTTGCTCAAGCGCGGGATGAGCAGCACGGTTGAAGACCTACTGATGGCCGCTGAGTACATCCTCGCCAAGGGCAATCATGAGGTGATGCTGTGCGAGCGCGGCATCCGCACATTCGAGACCTCGACGCGCAACACGTTCGACGCCAACGCCATCCCGGTGCTGAAGCATCTCTCGCACCTGCCGGTGGTGGCTGACCCTAGCCACGCGGTCGGCAAGTCAGAATACGTCGAGGCGATTGCGCGGGCGGCGGTCGCGGCGGGCGCTGACGGCCTAATTGTCGAAGTCCACCCCGACCCGGCCAACGCCATGAGCGATGGCCGCCAAAGCCTTGACCCGGCGGCGTTTGCCCGCATGGTCGAGTCCGTCCGGCGCATTGCGCAAGCAGTGGGGCGGTCGGCGTAACCACATTATGGGCTTTAGCTCGCGTCAGACGGTGATTGTGGGGTTGGGACTGATGGGCGGGTCGCTGGCGTTGGCGCTCCGCCCCTATGTCGAGGTGCTGGTGGCGGTAGACCCCGACCCCGTCAGCCGAGAGGCCGCCCTCGCGCGGCGGATGGTGGACGAGGCCACCGACGACCTGCGCGCAGCGGTGCAGGCCGCCGATACGGTCATCTTGTGTGCGCCGGTTCGGGTGATTTTGTCGCTGGTGCGCGATAAGATTGGCTCGTGGATGCGCTCGAACACACTGCTGATTGACATTGGCAGCACCAAACAAGACATCTGCGAGGCGATGGGCAAACTCCCCATCGGAATCCAAGCGGTCGGCGGCCACCCGATGACCGGGAAAGAGGTCAGCGGCCTCGACGCGGCAGACCCATTCTTGTACGCCAACCGCCCGTGGGTGCTTTGCCCGACGCGGCGGACGACCCCGGCGGCACGCGGGCGGGCGCTGGCGCTGCTCGAGTCGGTCGGCGCGCTCCCGGTCGAGATGGAGGCGGTACGCCACGATAAGGTGGTCGCGGCCATCAGCCATCTACCGTATTTGTTGAGCGCGTCGCTGGTGGCGACCGTGCGCCGCTTCTCCGAGAATGACCCCGGCGTGTGGGATTTGGCGGCGGGTGGCTTCCGCGACACCTCGCGCCTCGCGGGGCAAGACATTAAGATGATGAGCGACATCCTCAGCACCAACACGCAGGCGGTCGCCACGCTCTTGGCAATGTTCCGCGTCCAGTTGGCGCTGCTGGAGACGATGTTGATTTCGCACGACGAGACCCAATTGGTAGACGCGCTGACCCCGATTCGGCAGGCGCGCACCGATTGGTTTACCCACTACGAAAGGCGGACGAATTCCAATGGCAAGCATTGATCGGCGCTGGCGGGTGCGCTCCGGCACACCCTTGCAAGGCACGACGCCCGTACCGGGCGATAAATCCCTCTCTCACCGGGCGGTGATGTTCGGCGCTCTGGCGCAGGGCGTCAGCCATGTGCGCGGCTGGCTGGCGGCAGGCGATACCGAGGCGTCGCTGTCGAGCATCCGCCAATTGGGCGTAAAAATTGACCGCCACGACCAGAACACGCTGACCATCCACGGCGGCGTGCTGCAAAAACCTGAGCTGCCGCTGGATTTGGTCAACGCGGGGACGGGTATCCGGCTGCTGGCGGGAATCATGGTCGGTCAGTCGTTCCCATCGGTGCTGGACGGCAGCACGCAGCTCCGCCGCCGCCCGATGAAACGCATCATTGAGCCGCTGACGCGCATGGGCGCAAAGATCGAGGCGGTGGACGGCAAAGCGCCGCTGACCATCACGCCCGCGCCGCTGACCGGTATCCATTACGATATGCCGATGGCGTCGGCGCAGGTCAAGAGCGCCATTTTGCTGGCGGGCTTGTTTGCTGACGGCGAGACGGTCGTGACGCAGCCCGGCCCCGCTCGCGACCACACTGAAAAAATGCTGGCCGCGATGGGCGCAGACATCACGGTCGAGGGCAATGTGACGCGCATTAAACGGGCTGGCCTGCTCAAGCCGTTCGATACCACTGTGCCGGGCGATGCCTCGTCCGCCGCGTTTGTCATCGTCGCGGCCACCGTCGTCCCCGGCAGCGATGTCACCTTGTCGGGCGTCAACCTGAACGAGACCCGCACCGGCTTGATAGACGTGCTGCAAGCGATGGGCGCGGACATCACCGTCACCGAGACCGGCCTCGAGGCTGGGGAGCCAGTCGGTACGATTCGCATCCGTCACGCCGCGCTCAAGGCCACCGAGGTCGGTGGCGCGGTGGTCGTGCGGATGATTGACGAATTCCCGGTGTTCATGGTGGCGGCGCTGGCGGCCAGCGGTGAGACGGTCGTGCGCGAGGCCGAAGAACTGCGCGTCAAGGAGACCGACCGCATCGCGGTCATGGCTGGCGAACTGCGTAAGCTGGGCGCGGAAGTCACCGAGACGGTGGACGGGTTCCGCATCAGCGGGCCGCAGGCGCTGACCGGCGCGGTCACCGACGGCCACGATGACCACCGCATCGCGATGAGTATGGCGGTGGCCGGGTTGGTCGCGTCGGGTGAGACGACGGTGCTGGATGCCGCCTGCGCCGCAGACTCATTCCCCGGTTTTGCGCGGGTGATGGCGCATCTCGGCGCAAACCTACACGAGTACGAGCCGGAGACCGCATGACCCAGCGCGTCGGGATTATCGGGTGGCCGCTGACCACCACCTTCAGCCCGGCCATGCACAACGCGGCATTTCAAGCGCTGGGCATGGACTGGGTGTATGACAAGATGGCGATTCCGCTGGACATCGTGCGGCTGGGCATCTTAGAGCCGCAGCGCCACGGCTATGTGGGCATCAACGTCACCATCCCGCATAAAGAGGAGGCCATGCGCTATGTTGTCCCCGACGCGCTGGCGCAGATGGTCGGCGCTGTCAACACCATCGACCTGCGGACGATGGGTGGAACCAATACCGATGTCGCGGGCTTGGTCACCGACTTACAGGCCAACGGGGTCGAACTGGCGGGTAAGCGCGCCGTGATTTTGGGCGCGGGCGGCGCGGCGCGGGCGGCGGTGGTCGGCCTGACGCAGGCGGGCGCGTCGGTGGTGGTCGTCAACCGCAGCCTCGAACGGGCGCGGGCGATGGTCGCTAACCTCGCGCTGTCAAATATCACGATTCAGGCCGAGGCGCAGACCCTCGACGACGCGGTCGAGCAGGGCGGCATCGACCTGATTATCAACGCGACCCCGGCGGGCATGTTCCCCGATGTCGAAGCGACACCGTGGATTAACGGCGTACCGTTCCCACGCGGCGTGACGGTCTACGATATGATTTACCGTCCCGCCCAAACTCGTCTAATGCGCCAAGCTGAGGAACACGGCGGGCGTGCCATAGGCGGGCTGGGGATGCTGGTCTATCAGGGCGCGGCGGCCTTCAAGCTGTGGACGGGCGTCGAGCCGCCGGTCGAGGTCATGTTTGCGGCGGTGCGCGGAGAATTGGGGGAGTAGGGGACAGCGTCCTGTTAAGTACCCCCTCACCCCCTAGCCCCCTCTCCCTCGCAAGCGGAGAGAGGGGGAATCTGGCAAGACATAAGGCGAGAAACCGACTTTTTCAAAGGCATGATGGACAACATTCCAGCCAAAAACATCATATCCGCACCATAAAAAGTCCCCCTCTACCCTTGTGGGAGAGGGGGATTTAGGGGGTGAGGGGCTGACGGGTTGCTCCGAATGGCTGTATTCCCCCATCCCCACCGATAACGGGCTATACTGAACAATAAATGACCGGAGTTTTGGGAGGTCACACGACCATGGGCGCGCCGACAGCACAAACCCAACGCATGTCGATGGAGGATTGGCTTGAGCGCTTTAGCGAAGCGCCGTTTGACTACATTGACGGCCATCTCATCCATTGGCTTCCCTCACCCGCCGGTACATCGCATACCGCGAATCTGCTCAGAGACGCTTTGATAGAGGCAGAGGAGAAGGGAAAACTTGGTCTTGCTTACATCGGGGTTGTGCTGGTCTATTTGGATGAGGATTTGATTCGGACATGCCTCACGCCAAACCTGATTTTCATCTCACATGAGAGAGAAAAGGCTTTCCGAGACCAATACCCTCACAATTGGAAGATACTTCCGCTGATGGCTGTGCCTGAGTTGGCTGTTGAAGTTATTTCCCCAACCACCGCTATTCCGATGTGAACCGCAAGGTCAAGCGCTATCTTGAGGAAGGCGTCGGGCTGGTGTGGGTGGTGGACTACCTTAACCAGTTTGTCGATGTGCTGACCGCGCACAGCACCCAGCGCCTATACTCATCCGACACCTTAACCGCTGGGGACATCATCCCCGGCTTTGGACTGAAACTGGAGACGCTTTTCGCATGACGACACTTCGTTACCTGACGGCGGGCGAGAGCCACGGCCCGACCCTGACGGCTATTTTGGAGGGCATTCCGGCGGGCTTGCCCCTAACCAGCGCCGACCTCGACGGCGAACTCGCCCGGCGGCAGACCGGCTATGGCAGCGGCGGGCGGATGCAGATTGAGCGCGACCATGCGCGCATTACGTCTGGCGTCGCCAACGGCTATACCACCGGCGCGCCGCTGGCACTGACGGTCGAAAACCGCGATTACAAGAACTGGCGCGAAAAAGACATCGAGCCAATTACCGTCCCGCGCCCCGGCCATGCCGACCTGACCGGCGCGGTCAAGTATGGCTATACCGAGCTACGCGTCGCGCTCGAACGTGCCAGCGCCCGCGAGACCACCATGCGCGTAGCGGTCGGGGCGGTCTGCCGCAAACTGCTGGCACATTTTGGTATCGTCATCGGCGGATACGTCACGCAGATTGGCGATGTGGTTGCGACGATTCCCGACGAGATGGACTACCCGGCGCGTTTTGAGGCTGGGGAGGCGTCGGATGTGCGCTGCCCAGAACCCGGCGCGGCGGAACTGATGCACGAGGCCATCCGCCAGTGCAAGATTGACAAGGACACCCTCGGCGGGGTAATGGAAATTGTCGCGTTGGGCGTGCCGCCCGGTCTGGGCAGCCACGTCCACTGGGACCGGCGGCTCGACGGTCGGATTGTCGGCGCGATGGTCAGCATTCATGCCATGAAGGGTGCAGAGATTGGCGAGGGGTTCGGCTTGGCGGCCAAGCGCGGCACACAGGCGCATGACGCCATCGAACGCGATGCAGCGGGCAACCTGACGCGGCGCACCAACCGGGCGGGCGGCTTCGAGGGCGGCATCACCACCGGCGAGCCGGTCGTCGTGCGCGTGGCGATGAAGCCAATTGCGACGGTGCTGGCGGGATTCGATTCGGTTGATTTGGCGACGGGCGAGCCGTCCAAGACGGTCTATGAGCGCAGCGATTTCTGTGCGCTGCCGCGTGCCGTCCCCATCGGTGAGGCGACGCTGGCTTTTGTGCTGGCCGATGCGCTGGTCGAGAAGTTGGGCGGCGATAGCATCGCCGAGATGACTCCGCGTTTCGAGGCGCTTCGCCGCAATCACGTCGATGATTTACCGATGGATAACGCGGTCTGGCGCTTTAACTATGGCGAGTAGCCCCATGCCGCAGAATATCGTCTTGACCGGGTTTATGGCGACCGGCAAGACCACGGCGGGGCGCATCATCGCGGACGTGCTGCGGATGCGTTTCGTCGATGTGGACGCTGAGATTGTGCGGCAGGAAGGCCAGACGGTGGCGCAGGTGTTCGCCCAGCGCGGCGAAGACGCCTTCCGTCAGATTGAAGCTGACCTGTGCCGACAGTTGGCTCAGCAGCGCAACCTCGTGATTGCGACGGGCGGCGGCGCGCTCATCAACCCTGACACGCTGGCGGCTATGAATGAAACCGGGTTGGTGGTGTGCCTGTGGGCGTCGCCAGATACCATCCGGCGGCGGCTGTCTGGCGAGTCTGGGCGTCCGCTTGCCGCTGATTGGGAGGCGCTGTACGAGCGCCGCAAGCCGATTTACGAGTCGATGCCGCACCACGTCACCACCAGCGGCAAAATCCCTGAAGAAATCGCTAAGGAGGTCGTGACACTGTGGCGCACGCTGACGCAGATATCCCCGTAAAGACGCCGGACGGCAGTTACACCATTCACATCGCGGCGGGCATCCGTCAGCACATCGCGGACAAGGTCGGCGGGCGGCGGGCGGTCATCATCACCAATGAGACGGTCGCCCCGCTGTATGGTGAGGCTATGCGCGACGCGCTGGGGGGCTGTGCGTTGATTACCATGCCGGACGGTGAGCGCTATAAGACCCTTGCCACCGTCGCGGGGTTTTATGGGGAACTGGTGCGCGCTGGCCTCGACCGGAGTGGGGTGGTCATCGCGCTGGGCGGCGGCGTAGTCGGAGACAGCGCCGGTTTCGCGGCGGCGACGTACCTGCGCGGCGTGCGCCTGCTGCAAGTACCGACCTCGCTGTTGGCGATGGTCGATTCGAGCGTGGGCGGCAAGGTCGGTGTCGATTTGCCAGGGGGGAAGAATCTCGTCGGTGCGTTCAAACAGCCCGACGCCGTGCTAATCGACCCAGAGGTGCTGACGACTCTTCCGCCGAAAGAGTGGCGCTGCGGCATGGCTGAGGCCATCAAACACGGCTTGTTGGCTGACCACAGCCTGCTCGACCCAGCCTTACGCACCCCCGACCGCGCGGCGGAGCTGGTGCGCCGCGCCGTACAGGTCAAGGTGGATGTGGTGCAGCGTGACCCGTTCGAGGCGGGGGAGCGCGCCCACCTCAATCTCGGTCACACCTTCGCCCACGCTATTGAACAGGTCAGCGGGTACGCATGGGCGCACGGTGAGGCGGTCGGAGTCGGCCTGCTGGTGGCGGCGCACTTGTCGCACCGCTTGGGCTTATGTGGTGAGGAAGTCCCGGCGTTGGTCGGGGATATTTTGGCCGAGACCGGCCTCCCGACGCGCATCGGCGGATTGCCTTCCGGCGCGCTGTGGGCGGCCATGCACACCGATAAGAAATGGGCGGCGGGCGTGTCGCGGTTTGTCCTACTGCGCGGCTTTCAACAACCTGTTGTGGTCGAAGGCGTGGCCGAATCCGAGGTCTTGGCCGTGTTGGAGGGCTTACAATGACGCCGAATAAGATGATTTTACTGCTGCACGGGCCGAACCTGAATCTGCTGGGCACACGCGAGCCAGAAGTCTATGGCCGTGAGACGCTGGCCGACATCAATCAGGGCTGTGCAGAACGGGCGCAGCGATTTGGGCTGGGCGTGCGTGCCATCCAGTCCAACCACGAGGGGGTCCTCATCGACTCGCTGCACGAGGCGCGCAGTTGGGCGGCGGGAGTGGTCTTCAACGCCGGCGCGTACACCCATACCAGCCTTGCGCTGCGCGACGCCATCAGCGCCATCAGCCTCCCGGTGATTGAAGTCCACCTGAGCAACGTCCACAAGCGCGAGGAATTTCGTCACCACAGCATGATGGCGGCGGTTTGCGTCGGACAGATTTGTGGATTCGGCTGGCGCAGTTACTTGTTGGGCGTCGAAGCGCTGGCTGGGCATCTGGGGCTTGTGGAGAGTCGCTAACCGCCCGGTGGGGGAGCTTGGCGACTCTCACGATTGGACAGCGACACATGGGCGATATATCATCCCAATATTTTTCGGGCTGCACGCCCGCCGCGACCACATCAAGGGACGAAAGTAAACCATTATGGCGAGTAGAGACGACATCTTACAGATTGTTCAAGCGCGGGGCGTAGCCTACATCGACCTGTGGTTCACCGACATCACCGGCGAGGTCAAGTCGATGACCATCCCGGCCAGCAAGCTGGCATCGGTCTTAGAGCGCGGCGCGCATTTCGACGGCTCGGCGCTGGATGGGTTCGCCCGTCAAGCGGAAAGCGATATGCTGCTCGTCCCCGACCCGCGTACCTTTTCTGTCCTGCCGTGGTCAGTGCATGGCGGGCTGTCGGCGCGCCTGATTTGCAGCGTCCACACCGTTAACAGTGACCCGTTCGTCGGTGACCCGCGCACCGTGCTGATAGGCGTGGTCGATGAGGCGCGGGCGCTGGGCTACCGTTTCGTCACCGGGATTGAGCTGGAATTTTACGTCTTCAAGACCGACGCGGACGGCCTGCCGCTGCTGGCGTCACCGACCGACCGCGCCAGCTATTTCGATATGTCCAGCGTGGCGGCCCAGTCGCTGCGCCGTGAGATGATGGAGACCCTGAGCGCGCTCAACATCGGCGTGACATCTGCTCACAGTGAGATTGGCAGCGGTCAGCACGAGATTGACCTCGCCCACGGCGACGCGCTGGTCATGGCCGACAACGTACTGACGGCGCGGGTGGCGCTCAAGCAGGTGGCGGCACGCCACGGCCTCTACTGTACGTTTATGCCGCGTCCGCTGGCCGAACAACCCGGCAGCGGGATGCACATCCATCAGAGCCTGCATGATATTGAGACCGGCAAGAGCGCTTTCGCCGAGCCGGACGACGAGTATGGGCTGTCGCAGGCGGCGCGCAGTTTCCTTGCCGGGCAGTTGGACCATGCCCGCGCCATGTGCGCGGTGCTTGCGCCGCTGGTCAACTCATACAAGCGGCTGGGGACCAGCATCGAAGCGCCGGTGCAGGTGACATGGGCGCACATCAACCGGGGGGCGCTTATCCGCGTGCCGGGTGCATCGACCGGGACAGACCCCTCGACTCGGCTGGAACTGCGCTGCCCCGACCCGTCAGCCAACCCGTACCTCGCCACAGCAGTGATGTTGGCCGCCGGTCTGGATGGGATTCGCCGCCGCCTGCCA
>JALONW010000125.1 GCA_025454725.1 Anaerolineae bacterium | reverse complement strand
GTCGGTCGAACGGTCGGTGACGGCCTAGCGGCCCAGCCACGTCAGCACCTGTGCCAGCGCGTCAGATGGGGCGATGCCGTCCCGCGCCCAATCCCAAGAAGGTGCGGCGCGCTGGGCGGCGACTCCCCCACTGACCAAGCCAACCGGACGCCACAGCGCAAGACTGTCAGGCGTATACGGCGCGTAGCGGGCCGGCGAGGTCGGTCCCATCAGCATGGCGGTCTTGGCTCCGGCAGCAGCAGCGAGATGAGTCAAGCCGGTGTCATTGCCGACGTATAGGCCGGACAGCGCCGCCAGTGCCGCAATCTGGCGCAGCGTCAGCACGCCGACCAGCGCCGGGGCGCGCTGCACGAGGTGCGCCTGCACCGCCTCGACCATTGGGGCGTCATTTGGCCCTGCTGTCAGCACAACCGGCCAGCCCAGCGCCTGCGACAGACCATCGGCCAGCGCCGGGGTGCTAATCCCCAGCCCATCCAATGCGGATTGGGCGGCGGCGCGGTCCTCCTCAACGGGCGGACACGACGCCCAGCGCCCGGCGGTGTCGATGCCCAGCGTCCGCACAACATCGAGGTAAATCTCGGCCTCGTGGCGCTCATCGGTGGGGTTAATTGGGGCACGGACGGTGTAGCCGAAGCCGCGCCCGGCGCTGTCCAACCCGGCGCGCTGTGGGATGCCCGACAGCAGCACAGCGGCGCTCATTAGCGGGGAGCGCACCAGCGACACCGCGAGGTCGAATTTTCCGGCGCGGAGCTGGCCGACAAAACGCCAGAACCCGCCCCATGTTTTGACCGGGAGTGCAGCGGGACCAGTATCCAAAACCGCGTCGAGGGCGGGGTGTCGCTCGACCGCCGCCTTCGACCAGCCGCCGACCGCCCATGTCAGGTGGGTATCGGGGTAAGCGTCGCGCAGCGCGCCCAGCACTGGCGTCGCCATGACCACATCGCCAATGCAGCACGGCAGGATGACGACGATGCGACGGGGTGAGGCGCTGCCGGTCATCGCCCTACCCCTATGGTCGGTATCTCCCATGGCGCTGCGTTTTCCTCATCACTTGAAACTCATCACTCCCCGTTAGGGGAATTACCCACGCGGGATGACGCGGGTCGGCTTAATCTTATAAATCACGCGGGTCTCGGCATTCATGCGGGCGGTATCGCCCTTATAGTAGTCTGAGTTGCCGGTATAACGCCCGCTGAGATAGTTGATGTGGTCTACCGCACCGTCCTCGGTGGTTTCGGCCACTTCGCCGCGCACTTCGAGGTAACGGTACGGGTTTTCTGGGTCAACTGACAAGATGGTGGCCTTGCGGCGTTGGTCGAGGTTCTTGTCCTTGGCGCGGCCACGGGCGGTATTGACCCAGATGTACTCGCCGTCCCAGTTAAACCAGACCGGGGTCGCCTGCGGGGTGTTGTCGGGCATCAGCGTCACGAGGGTGACGACAATCGGACGGTCGAGCAGGTCTTTTACGCTGTCGGGGATTTCAAGCGACATGGGTTGTTCCTTTTCCTTCAAACGCAGCAGATAGTGTCGATGGGTTGGACGCGGCGGGGCTGGCCTGTGCTTACCCCGCCGCTGGCCGGGTTAGCGGCTCTGCCAATTGAAGGTTTTTACCGACATCACCCCTCCAATGGGGGCGTAGCCGCCGCCCGCGTTGCGTCGCACCACGGTGACCAGCCATGCCATCGCATGGGTCTGCCCGTCGCTGGGGATGAGCGCGGGAGGGAGAGGCATACTGGTCTCTTTCGTCACCTGCGTAAAGCGGGTGTTGAGCGTGGTATCCGTGACCTCAACGTAATAGAACTCGTCCGGTGCGAGGACGCCAACGCTGACCCACTGCACCGTCACCGCGCCGCTGACCGTCACACCGTCCGGGGGGGTGATGACCACCGGCGCGGCAAAGGTTGGCGTAGGAGTCGCAGTCTCGTTGCCAGAGGGAGTAGGTGAAAGTGTCGGGGTGGCCGTTGGCAGCGGGACAGTGACACATTGGCCGATGAAAATGGATGGGTTGCAAGTTTCACCGCCGCTGCGGTTGTCGAAGTCACAGCCGGAGAATGAGATTTCGGGGTTGAGACGAGCAATAATTTCCAGCGTCGTGTTGTAGCTACTTGCGATGCTGATGATATTCTCGTCCTCAATCACGGTGTGACAGACCAGCTCGGTATTTTCGGCCAGTTGGTCGGGCGAGCGGATGCCCAGCGTCGCCCTCATCGCGGCGGTGGCTTCGTATCCCGGCGGGCTGGGGGTCGGTGACATGCGCGGGATGAGCAGGGGCTGGTTGACCTGTAGGTTATCGACATTCACGTTGGGGTTGAGTGTGGTGATGGCGCGCAGCACAGATAAGTCCCTGTAGCCGAAGCGCGACACAATCCCAGCGAGGGTATCCCCCGGCGCGACCGTGACCTCATAGGGGCCGAGGGTCGGAGTGAGGGTGGGCGGTTCAGTGGGAGGGCCAATCGGCGCTTCCGGCGTCGGCGTAATCAAGACGACTCGCTCGACAGTCGGGGCGGTGCTGGGCGTCAAACTAGGGGCCAGGCTGGCCTCAGCGGTCGGACTGGCCTCGGTCCCCGCCACGGTCGGCGTCTCTGGGACGGCCACCGTGGGCGTCGGCGCTTCGATATTGAAGTTACACGCGCTCAACAAGGCGCACAGTGCGACCAGCATCAGGCGCTGGCGGAGGGGATGAATCATGGCGTCGGTTCTCCTTGGCCTTCCCATGTGAAGCTGGCAAGTGGTGTGATATAGCGCGCCGAGTCAGGGTCGCCAGCGTCGGCGATGGCAATTGTCCAAACGTATTCAACCTGACCAACCCGGCTGCTCTGCCAAGCCCTCGGCACGACGAACAACTGCTCGCGGGTCTCTGTATCGTAGGCGATACCATCGGTCAGGTTTTGGACGGTGACGAGATAGACCTCGCTGGTCGCAAGTGTGCCGGTCGCGCCCCAGCGCAGAGTGACGGCTTGGTCACGGCGGAAGTAGGCGCGGTTGCTGGGGCTGAGGACAGTCGGCGCATTGTAGGTAGCGGTGGCGGTCGGGGTAGGGGTCTCGCTGCCTGACGGTGACGGCGTCAGCGTGGGAGGCGGCAGCGGGACCGGCACGCGGATAAGCTGGCCCTCGAACAAGTTGACGATGCACGAGGGGCCGCCGAAGCGCTGCCCCATCTCACACTGGAGGAACTGTATCTGTGGATTGAGCTGGTCGATGGCTGCGATGGTGGTATCGAACTGCGCGATGACACTGATAATCGTGTCGCCGCTGACGATACGGTACTCGCCCACGCCGGGCGGGTTGGTCGGCGTCGGGGCAAAGAACGGGTCAAACACCTGCGTGGCGCGGATGTCCTCCTCCGACAGCCCACCGCCCGATGAGACCATCACGGACTCCCCTTCCCCGGTGCTGGTTTCGCCCTCGGTGCTGCTTTCAGCGTCTGGCGAGGCGGCGGGCGGCGCAGCGTTAGGGTCGGTTGTGGGGGTCGGGAACGGGATAAGGATGGTTTGGTTGGCGCGCAGGTCGTTTTCGTTGCTCAGGCCGTTGAGCGTCACCACCAGTGGGATGACATCGAGGTCGCGGTGACCGCAGCGCGAAATCAGCGCCAACATGCCTTCACCCGCGCCGACCGTCTGAACGCACGGCTCTGGCGTGTTGGTCGGGGACGGTGTGAAGGTCAGCGACGGCGTGAGGCTGGGTGTCTCGGTGGGCGGCCCTTGCGTCACGGTCGCCAGCGCCAGCGTTGGAAACGGGGTATCTGTCACAGCTGCAGCCGTCAATAGGGCGGCGTCAGCGGTCGGGGTCGGCGCGGGCGTAAACTGGACCAACGGAGCTACCAAGAACACGCCTACCCCCACCAAGACCGCCAAAATCGTCCCGACAATCACCATAAAGTAGGCGCGTGCCTTACCGCGCAGTCCATCTTCTGACAGGTCGGTCTCGCCGTAGCGGAAATCGTAGGGCTGCCCCGGCTGGGCGCGGGCGGCAGCGGCTGGGCCATTGGCCGAGACCTCGGCGTGGGTCAGCGACGCGCCGCAGTTCATACAGTAAGCGGCCTTCTTGGGGTTATTGGTGTCACAGATTGGGCAGCGTTTTTGCGCTTGTGCCAACGCATATCCTCCGGGTTCATCCGCGCCATTATACGGGCGTGCTTGACGCTGTGCCAGCGTTCATGGCTTGCCGTAGGGGCGCGCGTAGGGATAGAATCGGCTTTGTGTGATATTTTTGCTGTTTTTGGGCAAGGGGGTCAACCATGACGCAGCCGGTGACGGTACGCAAAGTCGAAACAAAAACTGATTATGGGGTGTTTTTCGCTTTCCCGTGGCGCATCTACGGCGACGACCCGAATTGGGTGCCGATTCTAAAGTCGATGCGGCACGAACTGCTCTCCAAGACCCACAACGCGGCATGGGAATATATGGAGGGGGACTATTTCATCGCATGGCGGGGCGATGAGCCAGTCGGGACCATCGCAGCATATATCAACCACCGCCACAACGACCACTGGGGCGTGCGGGTTGGTTGGTTTGGCGCGTTCGAGTCCATCGACGACCCAGAGGTCGCGGCGGCACTGCTCAAGACGGCAGAGGACTATGTGCGCGCCAAGGGCTATCCCACCCTGCTGGGGCCGCAGACCTTCACCACCCATGAGGAGGTCGGCCTGCTGATTGACGGCTTCGAGCAGCCGCTGATGTTGATGCCCTACCACCGTGCATACTATCAGCGCCTCATCGAAGGTCTTCCCGGCTACGCCAAGTCGATGGACGTAAAGAGCTACTACTACGACTGGGACATGGTAGACCGCGACGGCCTGTTTGACCGGCTCAAGAAAGTGGTCGATTGGCGGATGAAAAAGGGCAACATCACCATCAAGATGGCGTCCAAAAAGACGCTCAAGCAAGATTTTGAGCTGCTCAAGGAGCTGTACAACCAGTGTTGGGACGCCAACTGGGGCTTTGTCCCGCTGACCGACCGCGAGCGCGACGCGATGATTAACAGCTTGGGCGTGCTGGTCGAGCCAGAGATGCTGCACTTCGCCTACGTAGACGGTCAGCCGGTCGGGTTGGTGTTGGCGGTTGGCGACATCAATCAGGTGTTCAAGCACGCCTACCCGCGCCCCAACGAGCCAGAACTGGTCACACTGGCAAAGGTCATCTGGCACTGGAAGGTTCGCAACAAGATGACCCGCGCCCGCGTGCCGATGCTGGGCGTCCTGCCCGAACACCGCAATAAGGGCATTGACCTCGTGCTGATTTACCACCTGATGACAGAGCTGCGGAAGACCTACGTCAAGGCCGCCGATTCCGGCTGGATTCTGGAGACCAACCAAGACATGGCCGGGACGCTGTTGAGCTTCGGGATGCGTGAGTACCGCACCTACCGCATTTACGAGAAAACGCTGGGTGGCTAAAGGCTTACCACGCCCATCATCGGAAGACCTGCTCGACCCGCAGCGAGAACTGGCCGCCGCTCAGATAGCCATTCACGCGGACTTGGTAAGTCCCGTCCTCTGGGAGGGTGGCCTCGAAATAAGCGTTGAGGGTCTCTGGGCTGGCGTCGTCCGAACTGCCGATGGACTGGCCGCTGGGCGCAATCAGCGACGCCACGGGGTCGAGCAGGCTGCTGGCGACAGACTCGACCGATACGGTTACAACCTGACCGGCCAGCCCATAGAACGGCACGAACACGTATTCGCCCGGCGCGACCGCCCCGTCCAGCGACACGACCGGCAGCGTCCCCGGCGGCGGCGTGGGGGTTGGCGCAATGTTGAGGTAACGCCATGTGAGTTGGTACGCGCCCAATAGGGTCGGCTCTGCCGGGCGGACGCGCAGGTAATGGAAGCCGGATTCCTGTGCTGCCACCCCGTTTAGGCGAGGAGAGCGTGCGCCAGCGCTTTCGCGGTCAATACCCAACAGTTCGCCGTCTGCCCGCACCAGTTCCAGCACCGGCGCAACCACCCCGTCCAACGGCAGGACCTCTACCGAGACAACATCGCCCGCATCAAGGTAGATGTGCCACATATCCGCCACCGCGCCGCCCTCAAATGCGCTGATAATCGGCGTATCGGGGTCAAGCGCGCCGCGCATCAGGTCGGCGTAAGTGCCGTCGCTGCCAAACGCAATCAGGTACGCGCCGAATGAGCCTCCTACCCCTGTCACATAGACGGTATAAGGCCCTTCCAGCGGGACGACATGCCCAGCAAACAGCGCTGGACGGGTGTTTGCGCCGGTCGCTGTCCCGACCACGTTTCCATCCGGGTCAATCAGCTCAACTGACGGAGCAAGGGTGCTGCCGGGGGTCGGTACAACCCCGACGGCCAACACATCTCCCTGATAGGCGTAAAACGAGTGGGTATTCACCCCGCCCGCGCTCAGTTCATCACGCACAGGGGTGTTGGGCGAAAGGCGCACGCCGCGCTCGGCGGCCAAATATTCCGGCGTCAGCACCGGGGTTTGGGGGATGGCCGTCGGCGTAATGACTACGGTCGGCGTGACCGGGAAGGCCAACTCGGATAGGTCGAGGCGGACGGTATAAGTGCCGGGGTTGCCAGTACTCGTCAGTCGGACGGTATAGCTCCCCGATGAATCCAACCGCACATTTCGCAGCAGTGCGCCGCCGCCGTTGTCGCTCAACATATCAGCGGCCACGGGTTCCCCAACTGGCGACAGCACCGTGACGGTCGGTTGTGCGCCCCCGCTGACCGAATCGAGCGCTAGGTGGAGGAACTGCCCGGCCTGCGCCTCAAAGCTGTAGAGATGCGGCGCGCTGGCAAGCGCAAATTCACCCGCTTGGGTCTGTCCGTCGCTTAGGATGCCAAGGAAATCACCCTCGGCCACCAGCGCGGGCGTTGGGGTCGGGACACCGACCAACACCGGGATAGGGGTTAATGTCGGCGGCGCAGGTGCGGGCTGCTGGTCGCTGGTCAGACCGATTTCGACCGTCCCAGAACCAGCGGCAGCCTCGGCACGCAGCCGGTAGACGCCGCTCGCCGGTATCACGGCTTCGACCATCTCAGCGCCGGTCGCCAAAACCTCCCCCGCCGGGCTGAACAAGGTCAGTGCAGGCTGCACGCCTTCGCCCAGCGCCCTCAGCCGGACGGTATCGCCCGCAGTCCCCTCAAACGTCCACTCAGCGGTGCTGGCTTCCCTCAGGTCGGCGCGGGTCGGCAGGTTGTAGGCCAACGGTACGGGCGGCGCAGAGGGGGTCGGTTCATCCGTCGCGGTCGGGAGCTGCATCACGGTCGGCAAAAGGGTATTGTCGGTCGGCGGGCTGCACGCCGCCAGCCCAGCCATCATCAATACCGCCAACCCCATCACCATCCACCGCCGCATAGAAAACGCCTCCGGCCTGACCTCTGAGTGCATAACGCGGCAGATGATAACACAGTGTTGTGGCGTTAACCCTCAGTATTTGGCGTGGTGGGAGGTGCTGAGAGGGTTATACTGGTTCAAACAACCTCATCACCCATTATACTTCCCACTCATCACTTCTCTTTAGCCGAAAGGACGCACCCCATGACCTCCCCCACCACCGTCAGCATCGAGGAACAGGTAGACCTCTTGATGTCTGGCGCGGAATATGGCGACCCAGAGACCCGCGAGGCCATGCGGCGCGAGCTGCGTGACCGGCTGGTCGAAGCGCAAGCGGCGGGGAGGCCGCTGCGGGTCTACTGCGGCTATGACCCGCGCAAGCCCGACCTGCACCTCGGCCACACCATCACCATGCGAAAACTGCGCCAGTTCCAAGACCTCGGACATGATGTGACCTTCCTCATCGGTACATTTACCAGTCTGATTGGCGACCCCTCGGACATCGACAAGGCGCGCAACCAGCTCACACCCGAAGAAGTGCGCGCCAATGCTGAGACCTACGCACAGCAGGCCTTCAAAATCCTCGACCCAGAACTGACCAGTGTCCGCTACAACGACGAATGGCTGGAGACGCTCGATTTCGCCGACATCATCCGCTTGGCCTCTAATTTCACCGTGCAGCAGTTCCTTCAGCGCGAAAATTTCGCCAACCGCCTCGATGCGGGTCAGCCGATTTTCCTGCACGAGTTCTTCTATGCGTTGATGCAGGCCTACGACGCCGTCGCGCAAGAGGCCGATGTACAGGTCGGCGGGCAGGACCAACTGTTTAATATCCTCGTGGCTGGGCGTAAGCTACAGCAGGGTTTGGGTCAGCGTCCGATGGTCGCCATCATCATGGGCGAAAGCCTGCCGGGGACAGACGGCCACCTCAAGATGAGCAAGAGTCAGGGCAACCACATCCCGCTGCTGTCGGAGCCGTGGGATATGTTCGGCAAGGTGATGAGCGTCCCCGACCACGCCATGCCGGTTTTCCATAAACTGGTGTTGGGTTGGCCGCCTGCCCAGCTCGCCCAATTCGAGGCCGACCTCACCAGCGGCGTGCTGCACCCCAACGACGCCAAGATGCGCCTCGCCCGCGAGATTGTCGCCATCTACCACAGCCCATCGGACGCCGACGCAGCTCAACGCCGTTGGGATGAGGTCTTTCGGAGCAAAGACGGCGACGGCGTACCGTCGGACATCCCAACCGAGCAGTTGGCAGCACCGGAGCGCATCCTCGATTTGCTGCGACGCTTGGGGATGGTCGAAAGCGGCAAAGAGGCCGCCCGCCTGTTGGAACAGGGCGGCATCCGCTTAAATGGTGAAGTCGTGTCGGAACGCGACGCAGTGGTCGGTTTGGAGGGTCTACCCGCCGTGTTACAGGTCGGCAAGCGCCGCTTCGTCCGCCTGATTGCCGAGAAACGCTGACCAAGTTAACCCCATGTTATCGATTTGCTATATTGACCGTTGACATGGGGTATCGCTTCACCTATACTGATCTACGCGGGATAGAGCAGAGGCAGCTCGTCAGGCTCATAACCTGAAGGTCGGAGGTTCGAATCCCCCTCCCGCAACTCATATCAGTAAATGACTGATTTTCCTAGAAAATCGGTGATATAGCTCAGTGGTAGAGCAAACGGCTCATAATCGTTAGGTCGCTGGTTCGAGTCCAGCTATCACCACTTCCTAAAAAAGCATCCTCAACGGGGTGCTTTTTTGTTGACTTAAGTCATCTCAGCTTCTGTACAGAATATATCGGCATCGACAAGTCGGAATGGTTGGTGTGACGGCTAGCACGTCACCATAACCTAAAACTCATCACTTTCTACTTCCCCATCCCTTGCCAAGCCTGACCCCATCACGCTACAATAATCCGTGTTGAGTGGACAGCATATATGCTGTCCCTACATTACCCCCATAAAGACCGACCCATCAAGAGAGCGCCGCCCGCTGGGCAGGCCGCCGAAGGGGCAAGCGGGCGAAGGTTGCGCCGGAACCCGCGAAACTCTCAGGCCAAACGGATTGGTGGAGTCGGAAACCCCCTGAAGGATTACCCCAACAGGGCGTGCAGCAGTTGCCTTGCACGCCCTGTTTTTTTCGTTATGCTTGCCTGTGAACTACTTTTCTACCCAACTTCAGAACAAGGAACACACCTCATGGCCGACCTAAACTACCCTTCTGACCTCAAGTTCGCCAAGTCTGACGAATGGGTGCGGATTGAGGGCGACAGCGCCACCATCGGCATCTCAGACTACGCCCAAGATGCGCTCAACGACATTGTGTACGCCGAGTTCATCGTAGACCCCGGCAGTGAACTGGCCGCCAGCGGCGCAGTCGCCTCGATTGAGTCGGTCAAGGCTGCCTCGGAGGTCTATTCGCCGGTCGGCGGCACGGTGATTGAGGTCAACACTGCGCTGACCACCGAGCCGGAGCTGCTCAACAAAGACCCCTACGGCAAGGGTTGGATGGTCAAGATTAAGCTGGACGGCGCGCCCGACCTGTCGGGGCTGATGGACGCCACCGCCTATGCCGAGTACAACAGCGGGCGCTAAGCCCGCCGGGAGGCACTTTTGGCAACACTTCTCACCGTCAGCGTCAGCAAGGCACAGACCCGCACCCAGACCCGTGAACAAGACGGGCGCGAGCGTGAATGGACATCCGGCATCTTCAAGCAACCGGTCGAAGGCGTGGTATGGGTTGGGAAAATCAACCTTGCGGGCGACGAACAGGCCGATTTGAAGAATCACGGCGGCGAACATCAGCCAGTGATGGCCTACAGCGCCGAACACTATGACCTATGGCGCGCCGAGCTGCCCGACACCCCGTGGGTACACGGCGGCTTCGGCGAAAACTTCACCATCAGCGGGCATGACGAAAAAACCGTCTGCATCGGTGATGTGTATGCGGTCGGCGACGTG
>JALONW010000504.1 GCA_025454725.1 Anaerolineae bacterium | reverse complement strand
TGGCAAACCATTCCTATTCATTATCCTGACGTCAGTCTGGATGCCTTTGTTGTCATGCCGAATCACATTCACGGTATATTGTGCTTAGACGGGGAACAACAACGGTTTCGAACCATTTTAGGGCGGGTCATCAATGGCTATAAAGGTGCAGTGACGACACGCATTAGAGAGCATCTCAAAAACCCTGTGTTGGTGTGGCAAACACGCTATCACGACACTATTATCCGAGATGAGAACGGTTTGTATCATATTCGGGCCTATATTGAAAATAATCCTGCCACGTGGTTAACCGATGTTTTCTTCCCGGATGAATGAATGGTCACAAACACAGAAAATGCCGTTGTTTAGCCTTGTGCCATCGCGGACGCGCCGTTGCGCGTCCCTACAGCCCGACCCGATTTGTAAGGACGCCCAACGGGGCGTCCACTCACGGCAGACCTACAAACTATAACATCTGCAATAAGATGCGCCGGTGCGCGTTCGCGTCGGGCGGCGGTAATAGCCAACCTCCCTACTTGCATAATCTCGTGTTCCTAAGCACACTTAGGGGGTGACGATTGGCAGCAGCAAACGGTACGATGAGCGCCCAAAACCACCCGACGGCATCGCAGGGACACAACGCACCGCCCGCCCGCCTCGAATTCCGGGTCGGAGAGCGGCGCTTGGTCGTGGCTGTCCACATGGCGATGGTGATGGGACGGCGGACAGAAGACGATGAAGTCCTCCAGATTGACCTAAACCGCTATGGCGCGGGGCAGTTGGGCGTCAGCCGCCGCCACGCCCAGATTGACGTGCAGGGTGGCGAACTGTTCATCCGTGACCTCGGCAGCACCAACGGCACGCGCCTCAACGGGGCGCTCTTGACCTCAGAGCAGCCTGTCCGCCTGCGCGATGGCGACGAGCTGGAACTGGGGCAGTTCCGCACAGTGGTGCGGTTCATTTATTGAGTGGAGTATAAGATGCTGTTTGAACCCTAAGTGGGGTGACAGCGTTAGAAGGATAGAGCGTGACGCGGAGCTTTTCGGACCGGGTTTTGGGCGGCGTCTGCGGCGGGATTGCCGGGGCGCTGCGCCTGAATGGATGGGTCGTGCGCGGGTTGTTCGCCGTCGGGGCGGTGCTGACCAGTGGGGCGGTGTTGGTGTTGTATGCCGCACTGTGGCTGGCGATGCCGCAGGGTTCGCCGGTCATCCGGCGCGGTGGGTTCGGCAGCACACTGGCTGTCCTGCTGCTGACGGCGGCGGTGATTGGCCTATGGGTGGCCGAGCGCGCCGGGGCGCTGGGGGTCGCGCAGACCGGCCAGAGTCTCTACCTACCCGCGCTGGCGACGCTGCTGGCGATCGTGTTCCTGCTGCGTCAGGTGAGGGGTTCGTAAGATGGCAATCCGGCGGAATGTGTTCTGGGGCGTGTTGGCCGTCGCGGTCGGCGCGGTATGGCTGGGTCTGACGGTTGGGGCGTTTCCGCCCGGCCTCGCGGACCTAATGGTGCGCGGCGCGCCGGTCGTGCTGGTGGCCGTCGGCCTCGGTGCGCTGCTGCGGGGGCGTGTCCCGTTCAGCGGCGTGATTGCGCTGGCACTGGCCGGGGCGGTGGTCGTCAATATTGCGCTGGTGGCCTATTCGACCCGCGCCACGCAGGAGCGCACCGAACAGGTTGTGCCGGTCAGCGTACCGGTCGGTGAGGATGTCACGCTGTTGGTGATTGACCTGAGCGCATTGGCGACCGATGTGCAGGTTGCGCTGGATTCGTCGCTCGACCGAGCGCTGGTGGGGGAGTTCGTCGGCAGCACCGAGAGCCTGATTACCGCTGACTACGCGGAAGAGGGCGCACGGGCCACCTTCACCCTACGCGAGGTGCAGCCCAACGCCTTCCAACTGTTGGAGGCGGTCGGGCGCGGCGACCTGACGCTGCGGCTACCCGCCGACCTCGGAATCGACCTCGCGCTGCGGACGGAACAAGGGACGGTCGTCCTCAACCTCGACGGGACGCAGCTTGAACGCCTCAACCTCGACCTGCTGCGCGGCGATGCCATCATCACCCTGCCCAGCTATCAGCCTCAGTCGGCATCACAGGCCGACGCCCCGCTGAATGGGACGCTGACCGTCCGCGACGGCGCAATCACCGTCAGCGTCCCGGATGATGTCGGGGCGCGGTTGGAACTCAACCGCGCTGGGAGCGCGCTCGAGCCTGAATACGACGACCGGGTGTATAACTACCTTGTCGGGGACGTGTTGGAAAGCCGCGACTTCGACACCGCCGATACCCAGCTCCGCTACGCGCTCGTGGCCCCCCGTGGGCTAATCCGCATCGCCGCGACCGCCCGCTAAAGGGGATGGGCGCTTCGCGGTAAACTACACCGCACAAGGAGCGTGTAAGATGAGTCAACCCGCTAGGCCGACCTCCGGTTTGACCGGAATGCGTGCGTTTTTGATTGTCCAATTCGGCCAGTTCGTCTCGTTGTTCGGCTCGTCGATGACCCGCTTCGCGCTCACGCTGTGGGCGTGGGAGAAGACCGGTGAGGCGACCTCTTTGGCGCTGGCCGGGTTTTTCGGGTTCGCCCCCATCGTCATCTTCGGCCCGATT
>JALONW010000503.1 GCA_025454725.1 Anaerolineae bacterium | reverse complement strand
AAATCTTCCCTACTGCCAGAGCCCGCTCGGTCGGCCTTATGCGGCCACCGACCAGCGCGGCATTGCTCGCCCACAGTTCCAATACTGTGACTTCGGCGCATTCGAGAGTAATTTACTCACCCTGCCACCAGTCAATCGGTCGGTGAACGGCAGTTTCGAGGCGGCGGGCGCGACCTTCAACGACGCCGACGGCTGGGCAGGGCGCAACCTCAACCCCGACGACTACCGCCGCTGCGATTCGACCCTCACACCGGTGGCTGCCCAAACCGGCGACTGTGTATTCATGTTCTATGGACCGAACGCTAACGCCGAGCCGCGTCGCCTCACCCAAACCCTGACGGGCGGGGGATGGTCGCGGGCGGGGAAAGTGCTGCGCCTGTCTGCACAGGTGCGGACGAAGAACCTCGGCGCGGGCGGACGCCTCGCCATCAACGTGGTCTACCGCGACGGCACGACTGGCACAGCGCTGGTGAGAATTCCATCGGGGACAAACCCTTACCAGCGCTTGATGGTGCGTCTGCCGCTAGCAAAACGTGCCGACAGCGTGACCATCACGGTCCGTCTCAAGACCGGCGGTAACCAGAACGCCCGCCTGTGGGTCGATAACGTAATTTTGGTCAGTCAGTAAGTCATACGCTATCATCTCCTCACCTACATGTTATGAGTAGGTGGGGAGATTCTCCCAAAAAAACACCCTCGTTAATTTAATTGAGGAAACCCGATGCGCCACACCAACCCTGTCCGTTTGAGCTTTGTTTTGGTGGCGATGTTTGCCGCCCTGTTGATGGTGCCATTGGTTGGGGCGGCGATGTCTGCCCCGGCAGCACAAGATGGCGCAGTGCCGGACTCAGCCCCAGCGTTGGCCCCGGTGATGGCGCTCACGCAGCCCCCCTATACCATCCTGTTGTCCAACCCCGGCTTTGAATTCGTTGGGGGCAGCACTACGCAGGCTAGTTCTTGGGATACCGCCCGTCTCAACCCCAAGGATGGCCGCTACTGCATGGGGATTAACCCCGGCGACTGCACCTTCCGTTTCCGGGGCGCAAATGCCACCAGCGCCCCGCGCACACTCAGCCAGACCATCGCTGCAAACGCCAACTGGGGCAGTGAAGGCGAGACCCTGCTCCTGTGGGCGCGGGTGAAAACGCAGCAGTTGAGCGGCCCGTCACGGGTGCTGCTGACCGTCACCTACACTGATGACACGACCGAGAGGGTCAATGTGCGTATCCCCGCTGGCGACAACCCCTACCAGACACTTGTTACCGAGCTGACGCTGACCAAGCCCGCCGCCAGCGCAACCGTCACCGTGAGGGTCAAGACCGGAGGGACGGCCCAGACCCGCCTATGGGTCGATGAAATAATCCTGCGCGTCGAATAAATACACGGCCTAAAAAACATCCCTTACTAACGGGGATGTTTTTTTATGGGACGGCGAGAAAATATTACAGCGCTTGCGCCGAGATGATGTAAAGCGCGGTGGCTGGGTTGGTCGCCAGTGGGACGTTGTGCGCGTTGCAGATGCGGAGCAGGGACTGGATATCGGGGTCGTGGGGGTGCTTGCCCAGCGGGTCAACGAAGAAGAACACCGCCGCGACCTTGCGCTCGGCCACCTGCGCCGCAATCTGCGCGTCGCCGCCCAATGGGCCGCTCAACATGCGGTGTACCTCGAAGCCCTGTTCTTGCAGCAGCCGACCGGTCGTGCTGGTGGCGATGAGGTGGTAGCGGCTGAGGACATCGCGGTGTGTCATCGCAAACGCCACCATGTCGGCCTTTTTGCCGTCGTGCGAGATGAGGGCGAGCGTTTTGCGCGGGGAATCATTGGTCATAAGGGTATCCTTCCAACAGTTTTTTGGGGCGACAATCCCAAGACTATACCGCACCTTCCCGCGCATCGGCCAACGCTCACCGCCGGAAGGTGTTAGAATATTCGTTAGATTCGTCCACCCCAAAACAAGGAGGCCACCCGGTCATGGAGTCCCCCATCACACAACCCCGGCGCGGCGGCACGCCCCGCGAACAGGCCGAGGAATACATGCGCGACTACGTTTACGGCGTCGCCACTTACGGCTGGTACTACACACTGACCGTGAATCACACCGAATATTTTCCGCTGTGGATGTTCCCCCGTGACTATGACCTCAAGCCGGAGGAGCAGGCGTTTAAGGAAAAATGGGCCGAGAACACCCCCACCGTCAGCTTGATGTATGGTTTTGGCTACATCACCGAGGAGGTCGTTGCGCCGACCCCTTCACCCGGCCAAAATCCCGCCCTCGCCCGCCCCAACACCCGCTACAGCCTGACGCCCAAGGCTTTCGACCTGTTGGACAAGCCCGCGCGCCGCGTGCGCGTGTTCATCAGCTATAAGCGGACTGAAAGCAGCGCGTTCGCCCTGCTGTTAGAGGCGCGCCTGCGGATAGTCGGTGTGGCCGAGGACGCGGTGTTTGTCGATAAGGTGATTCAGGGCGGCGAGTTGTGGCAGCAGCGCCTAGAGCGCGAAATCGCCACCTGTGACTATTTTGTCAGCTTGATTGGGCCGACCACGCTGTCCTCAGAGTGGATTGGCGAGGAAATCGCACA
>JALONW010000502.1 GCA_025454725.1 Anaerolineae bacterium | reverse complement strand
CCCCTTGTGCGCTTTAGCCGCCGCAGGCTGAGAGGGGGCTAGGGGTGAGGGGTAAGCGCTTTACTCCCCCAGCAGCGGCTGGATGGCCGCGCACATCTGGTTCATCACGCCTTGCACGTCGGCATCCGGCGTCCACAGTTGGTCCCAATACGCCCGCGAGGTCAGGTCGATGGTCGGGAAGTTGGGGTGCGAGGGCAGCACGCGCCCGGTCAGCGTCTGGCTGATGACGGCGGCCCGCATACTCTCCGGCGCGATGGTCGGGTTGGCGGTCAGCAGCACGTCGGTCTCCAAGACCGAGGCGCGGATGGGCGGGAAGAAATTGGCGATGCGGAGCGTGTTCTCCTTGTTGGTCAAGAACTTGACGAACTCGACCGCCATCTCGCGGTTAGGACTGTTGTTGAACACGACGAACGCCGCCTGACCGATGACACTGGCCTGACCCGCCTCACCTGCCGGGAGGGGCGCGATGTCCCACTCAAACGAGGCTTCGGCCAACGGACCAACGCCGCTCAACTGACCCATCAGCACGGCAGCCGAACCGGTGTAGAAATCAACCACTTCGCCGGGCGCTTCGACGGCGCGGTCGCTGAAAATCATCTGGTGCAGGGCGCTAATCCCGGCCACGCTCTCGGCGGAGTTGAGCTGGCAAGTGTTATCGGCGTCCCAAGCGTCGCCGCCATAGGCGCGAACCAGCGGCATGACGGTGTGCCAGACGCGCTCACCGCTGTACAGGCCGCCGTTGACGCTCTGAAGGCCCGCCACGCCGGTCTCATCGCGGATGGTCTTGAGCGACGCCGCGAGGTTTTCCCATGTGTAGGTGTCGTTGGCAATCATGGCGTCCGGTGCATCAACACCCGCGGCCGCGAACAGGTCACGGTTGTAGATGAGCAAGAACGGTGAGGTCGAAAACGGCACGCCGTAGACCGCTTCGCCGCCGCTCCACAGTTCCATCGCGCTGGGGGCGAGGTCAGCGAAATCATAGCCTTCATCATCAACCAGCGCGGGCGCAAGGTCGGCCAAAATGCCCGACTGCACCCACGTCGGCGCGACATTCTCGGTCAGCCAACCCGCATCAGGCGGGTTCGAGCCGCTGAGTTGCAGCGGGAGCGTGGTGGCGTAGTCGGCAAACGGGATGTAATCAAACTGGATGGTCACACCGGGATTCAGCGCGCTGAATTCCTCGCCAATCTGGGCGAACAGTTCGCCACGCGGCGAATCGACCGGAATCCACAGCGTGAAGCGCAGCGTGGTCTCGGAATCCTGTGCGCCGACGCCAACAGCCAGCAGCGCAAGGGTTAAGGTCAGTAGTAAAGCGGTCAAGGTCTTCTTAACGGTGGTCATGATGTTCTTTCCTAAGCTCCATATCATCAGCGGTGAAAAAATGCTCTTTGGGTGGGACACGTCTCTCGGTCATCGGCCTCCTTTGGTTAGATTAAGCGCTTAATCAACCTGCGAAAAAAACACGCTGCCGCCTACTCGGTCAAACGGCGCGTGGTGCTGCCGGGGATAAAGGTGCAAGCCAGCGTCTTCCGCAGCGGGAACGTCAGCGTTTTGGCGTCGCCAGTCAGCCAACCGCGCAGCATGGCGAACGCGTCGCGGCCCATCTCGCGGCGCGGGATGCTGAACGTCATCCAGTCCGGCACGTCGGTCAGCGGGTTGAGTGGGTTACCCAGTACCGCCATCGAATAATCGTGCGGGCAACGCCGCCCGGCCTCGGTCGCGCACTGCATCACGCGCAAACCCAGCGACTCGTCCTCAGCAATCAACGCCGTAACGCCGCCGTCGAGCCAAGCACGCACCCCTTCGACCGTCAGAGAATCGGGTGTCCCCTGCCAGACCCAGCCATCATCCCCCGACGCACGTCCCAGCGCCTGCCGGACACCGCGCTCACGGTCGAGGCTGGCCTCGGTCGTCCGCGCTGACCGGACATACACGATATTCTGGTGGCCGAGCGCTAACAGCTCTCCCGCGACTTCCGCCGACGCCGACTTGGTCGAGTCGCGCCGCCCGACATAGACGAATGGGTATTGGTCGCGCAGCAACCGGTTGATTTCGTGCGGGTCGCCGTGGCCGAGAAGTACCGCGCCATCCGCCCGCTGTAACCGGTTAACGCCGTCTTGGTAGATGCGGCGCTTGCCGTCCGCGTTGCCCGACCCCGTTACCAAAAGCAGGTCATAGCCGTCGCGGTCGGCCTCTTCTTCCAGCCCAATCAGGAACGGGTAGTAGAAGTTGCGCGAGTCGATGGGAAAAATCGGCTCGAAGGTGAACACCGCGACAATTTTGTTCTGCCCGCCAGCCAGCCGCTGCGCGACCGGGTTGGCGACGTAACCAAGCTGGCGCACGGCCTCCCACACACGCTCCTGAGTCGCCTTGCTCACGCGCACGCGGTCACCAACGGCGTTGTTCAGCACCACCGAGACGGTCGTCTCAGAGACACCGGCAAGCCGGGCGACATCACTAATGCGGGGGCGGGGCGGGTTGAGCGTCATGGGGTTGGGAGCGTTTTTCCGCGTGCGTTGGTCGATAACGGGGATGATAAATCGGTTAATCAAGTTTGTCAAGCAGTTGGTGATATTGGTTGACAACTAGAAATAAAGCCGTTAATGTTTAAATATATCTATAATTAGCTTTTAAGGAAACTACATGCCACGTCAACCCATCAAACGTCCATCCCCCACAACGCCAACCTCCCTCTCTCCCCTCACTGATAGAACTTCCACCCACCAGAACGTCCCATCGGATGGAACTGCGCGTGTGTTTGCTCCAGCCTTGTCGCGCCTGATGGTGGAGAACCCCTCAATGCTGGTGCGGCTCCAGCGCACCATCGGCAACCGCACCGCCAGCCGCATGATCCAACGTAAGATAATGAACACTACTCATGATGTGCCCTTGACACCCGCAGCAGCGATAAAAGCAGTGACAAAAATCCCTACATCTAGGATGAAGCTTCACGACAGCGTGAAAAAAGCAGATAAAAATGTCACACGCGCAAAACAAGTTACTGCTATGATCGCTAAAAAATCTTTGCGACCAAAAGGTGGGCGCAGCGGCGACATCCCACCCATTGTCGGCGGCATGGCAAAGGCTGAGCAAGAAATCCTCAACGGCATCCACATGAAAAAATATTTCGATGCCGGTCACCTCATTGCCGACGAGCTTACCTCTGGCGATGACAGACCCGCGAATCGGAGCTTTGAATTGGATAACCTTGCCCCACAACACAGCGGTTTCAACCAAGAAGCTTACCGTGTCATGGAACGCAAGGTCAGGCGATGGGCAAATTACAGCAATAAGGTCACCTTAGAAACCACTTTAACTTACGAAGATGATTATGAAGTAACCATTAGACACTTGATCCACAATGAGATTATTAAAGAAGATGATTTTGACACCTATAGCCAACCACAGGGCTTAACCCAAGACGCCAAAGTGACAATACCTCGGCGTATTCCCCAGACATGGAAACTCAAGGCCAATGTACAGAGTTATAAGCGTACAGGGAAAAAGCAGACGAAGTCTGCCAACGATAAACGGGCGGCATTAGGGCGGTTTAATAGACAAATCCCTCACCCTGTATACCATGATGACCTGCCACTATCCAACCAGATTGGGGTTGGTACAGGCTATAACTTTACCTTACCGAAGAGCGGCAAAACACCAGTGATGTCGACACCGAAGGCGCCCCCTCGGGGCAGAGGGCGCGGGAAGAGCGTCAGCACCAAACACACGCCAAAAGCCCTGCTACACCAATACACCGATAAATCGACGGCAATATCTGGGAAACAATGGACACCCACCGGCCAAATTAGCGAGCTGGATGTGGAAACCCTCATCAAGAAGACTTATCCCAACATCCAAGACAATATATTGATAAGCCTGAAAAACGGCGTCAATGTGGAACAAATCGAATTGATGATTTCGGACGTTGAGCAGATCGATTTGGCTAAGGCTGAACAACTCTATGAAAAAAGTCCCCAAAGCCTGTCTAAACCCAGCAGTAAGGATAAGCCAGCACTTCTAGCCTATTATAAAGAGGCTGGTGAATGGTTCAGCAGCGTACAACAGAAGAACGACAAAGCTAAACGCCAAAAAATCTTGGACGCCATTACCCAGAGCCATGATCCCATTCAAAAATTGGAATTCGTCCGAAATTATCTAGCTGTTATTAAAGCAGCTCTTGAAGCGGTTTACGCTGAAAAATGGGTAGTGCAAGAACAAATCCGCCTAAATGATGAAATCAACTTAGAAGGATTGAGCTGAATCAAGTTATAACAATCATCACACACCGAGATCAAAAACAACGCAATCTCCGGCGCATGCAGCATCGCACTTCAAGTTCTTCACTCAATCACTCTCTCTTGCCTGCGCTGTGCGTATATTGCCAGCTTCTCTTGGGACTCGTTTCTCGTGCGAAGAATCCTGTATTTATAACTTCATACGAAGTAGTTCTAATCATATGCGACACTGGAAGCGCACTACTCAGACTTCACGTGTAAGGCAAACAACGTCACCGGACGTCAGTTATGCAGACGCGTATAATGATAAAATTAACCCAGCTTTTGACGTAGGTTCTGTC
>JALONW010000501.1 GCA_025454725.1 Anaerolineae bacterium | reverse complement strand
CATGCGCGGTGAGCCGTTCCTCGCTCGGCTGGAATATGGTCTACGCCGTCCCAAGCGCCCGTTTTTGGGCGCAGACCTCGCCGGGACGGTCGAGTCGGTCGGCGCAGGCGTCACATCGTTCAAACCCGGCGATGCGGTATTTGGTGAGGTATTCCATACCGGGTTGGGCGCGTTCGCTGAGTATGTGTGTGCGCCAGCGTCGGTGCTGGCCTTGAAACCGGAAAACCTCTCGTTTGAACAGGCAGCGGCGGTCCCGCTGGCAGCGCAGACCGCGCTGCAAGGGCTGCGCGACAAAGGACAGATTCGCGCTGGTCAGCGGGTGCTGGTCAACGGCGCATCGGGCGGCGTCGGCACATTCGGCGTTCAGATTGCCAAAGCGCTCGGCGCGCATGTGACGGCTGTATGCAGCGGGCGCAACCTCGACCTCGTGCGCTCCATCGGCGCAGATGAGACCATCGACTATCAGCATGAGGATTTTACGCGCAGTGCCGGACGCTATGACCTGATTTTGGATGTCATTGGCAACCACGGGGTCTCAGCGCTCAAGCGGACACTGACGCCGCAGGGAGTGGCCGCCATTGTTGGGTTTACCACTCTGCCGCGCATGTTTGAGCATCTGGTCATCGGTCCGCTGATGTCCAGACGCGGCGGACAAGCCGTCGGGATGATGGGAACCGTCAAGAGCAGCGCGGACGACCTGTACTTGCTGGCCGACTGGCTGACTGCTGGGAAAATCGCCCCGGTCATTGACCGCTGTTACTCCCTCGACCAGACGGCAGATGCCATCCGCTACCTTGAGACCGGGCGGGCGCGGGGTAAGGTTGTGATTACCGTTGGTCTGCCTCTGGGCTGATGATGAACGATGTATCGTCTCACACGCTTGTGTGAAACTACCTACCATGAAAAGCGGGAGTGCGGCGGACAATGCCTGCATCGTCCCTACCATTGTGTAAAGAACGTGTCTTGATCCCATAATGCGACATTGTTCTGAATGTATCGCCGAATGTTATTCAAGCCTTGTTCATCGCGAATAATGTGATCGTGATACCGTCCCTGCCACACGGTGAAATCATCTAAGGCCAAAGCCTCCCGTATTCGCCGTGTTACCCCTGATTTATACGATCCAATTATCGTCCCCAATGTAGGGACAACGCCTGCGTTGTCCGGTGTGCCTGCGTTGTCCGCCAAACTGACGAGGCAGGCCTCGTCCCTACGATTGTCCGGTGTGGCGGACGATACCACGATGATCCCATGCACATGATTCGGCATGATAACGAACGCATCAAGTTCTATCCCATGATGATGTTCAGGCAGTGCATACCAGCGCTCTAACGCAATATTCCCCGCAGGGGTCAGCGACATGACGCCCTCGGCAATTTCACCAAACAAGTGTTGGCGTTGATGGGTACAGATGGTGATGAAATATGCGCCTTCTGCGCTGTAGTCGTATCCTTGCAAGCGCGGTGACTTGCGTTGGGGAAATGAATGCCTTGCCATGATCGATCAATCACCCACAAATCCGGCCAATAACCCCGGCCAATTTTAACGGACGACGTAGGGACAACGCCTGCGTTGTCCGCGCCCGCGTTGTCCGCCAAACGGACGAGGCAGGCCTCGTCCCTACAAATCCCCGCCCAACGTAGGGACAATGCCTGCATTGGCCGCGCCTGCATTGGCCGCGCCTGCGTTGTCCGCCACCAGCCCCGGCAGCGCCCCGACCAGCCGAACCGTTTCGACGCTGACGGTTGTGACGCGCTTGACCAAATCGACGATATATTTCTCGTCGTCGGAATAGCGGTTGGGGTCGCTGATGATGCCGCTGCGAGCGTCGGTTTTGACCTGATACTGCTCGACCACCCAATCCAGCGCGCTGCGACCACCCAGCGTGTAGGCGAACGCCTCTACTGGGAAGCCGGACAGCGTGAGCGATGGATTGACGACCAACTCGGTTTTGGCCTTATTAAATCTCATCTTTTCTACACGCCAATCCGCCGGACGCCCCGACGCCCATGTCTCGGTGAGCGGATACGGCGCGGCGGTCTCATAATTCAGGTGCAGCTCGGCCAATGCTTTGCCGATACGGGCGAATGCTTGGAAATCCGGCACAAACGGAATCCGCGGCAGTTCCTTTTTGAGCGCACCCTGATAGCGGGCGCGATAATCCGGGTGATGCAGCAGCGCGTAAACGTAGTAGAAAATGTCGTCCCACTTGCTGATGGACGGGTCGGCGTAGTGCGCTTGGAACTGACGCAGCGCCCAGTCGGTGATGTTTTCGCGCCGATTGCCCCCGTCCTCGTCGTACACGTAGAAGGGGAAGCATTGGGTTTTTTCGAGTGTGTCCAATGATGGAATAGCGTTAGAAATTAACGTTTGGAAAGGCTTACTACTACTAAGTCCTGAAACACAAATAACTCGATTCTCTTTTTCAGTTTCTTCGGAGGGAAATATTGCAGGATAGAGATAAACACGATTTATATAGAGTCTATCGAAATAGAAGTTTTTCTTGGAAAACGGACGATATAGCCCTGTACGGGCATGTTTAGGATTGTACAAACCATACATTCCACGTATTAGGCTGTCCTTGAGTGAGCCATCCCATTTTATGGCTGAATAATCCACAAAATCATCTATATCAATATTTTTGTTATTTGGTTGACGCTTAAATTTATCGACATGACTATTATAGACCTCTGTAAATCGCTCCATACGTCTTAAAAGCGAATTTTGGTCAAAATCATAAACAGAATCATCTCGATTCGTTTTCACACCATTGGAATAACTCTTAAACAATACCTCTGGCTCAGATAGACCTTTTGCGGCCTTACCTTCTTTCGTCCCCATCGCTATGAAGCCCGAAAATTCATCGGCATTTTCGGCCACCCGCCAATTGTTCTTGGCGTCGGGGGTCAGCATCGTCCACGGGATGGTGTTCAGGCTGTTCTCGCGCCCCTCACGCTCCACATGGTCGGCAATCCACGCCAGTTTTTGCCCCGCCGTCCATAGTTCCGGCACGCGGTGGTAAAACAGCTTTTTCTCGGTATGGCGCGCCGACTTAACCGCCACCGTCACCCCCACGCCGACCTGAATCCCAAACACGTTGTGGGTCGTGCCGCTCAGTTTGGGGTTTTGGCGGACGTTGCCGTGCAGGTCGAGGTGGTAGACGTGGGTAAAGTCTTGCAGCAGGTGTTTGCGCATCCCGTCAAACGCAATCTGGTCGGCAAAGCTGTTGTTGGTCACATACACCACCACCCCATCACGCCCGGCCAGCCGGTCGGTCGCCCAGCGCCAAAATTTGACGTATGCGTCTGACAGCGCGTTTTTATTGGTCGCCTTGCTGTCCTTCGCGTAGCTCTCACGCACGCGCTGGTCAATTTTTTTGTATTTGCGGTTTTTGTTGTTGTCGTTCTCGTTTTGCTGCCCCACGTTGTAGGGCGGGTTGCCGATAATCACGGTAATTGGGGCGTTGCGCTGGCGTTGGATGCGCTCGGTGTTTTCCTCGGCAAACAGCGCCAGCTTGCCGTCGTCGTCGGCCAGCCCCAGCGTATCGACCAAGCACAGCCCCTCGAACGGCGCATATTCGCCGGTCAGGTCGCGGTAGGTCTGTTCAATGTTCAGCGCGGCGATGTAGTACGGCATCAACGCGACCTCATTGGCGAACAGGCGGTGGGCGTACACGTCGCGCAGGGCGGGTTTGTGCCGCTCGTCCAGCCGCTTGAGCAGGTTGACGACGAAGCCGCCCGTCCCGGTACAGGGGTCAATGATGTGGACATCAGGGTGCGCGAGGCTGAGTCCGAAGTCCTGCACCAGCACCTCCTCGACCGCCGCGCCCATAAAATCGACAATTTCCTGCGGGGTATAGACGATGCCCAGTACGTCGGCGGTCTTGACGGCGAATCCTTGGAAGAAGCGCTCGTACACGGTGTTATCTTGGTAATGATGGTCAAAATTCTATAGCGCCATTTGATTTAGCCGACGTTATTACTGCGCTTCAAAGCGTGAACGTCTCAAAATGGATGTCCGCAGCCGCCCCCGATACCGGGGAGACGGCTGCTTTTGATTCCCAAGAGGAGGAGCCATGACTACCCTACCCTGTCCACTGGATGGGCGCTGCGTGCCGAGAGATGCAGTGTCCTGCCGTCCGTTTTTCGGCTATCGCAAACACCATCAGGAGACCCAACCCCATGACCAACAAACCTAAACCTACTTTTGATTCAGCAGAGGAGAAGCCGCATGGCTAAAGACCAACAGAAACCGATCTACGTGCTGATGCGCCTAGCAGATGAATGGGATGTCGTCCGGTGGACCGAATATCCTCCTCTCGCCCCCCATGAAAACGGCAAACAACTAGTGAGTACCGCAGCAGGCGACGTTGAGCTGCGCGTTTCCCCTGTGGCTGAATGCAACAACCAGCTTCTGGGATGGGCGCATCAGCGCGTCGAGCAGCTTCACCCCCACCCTGACAGCCTATCGCCGGAGTGCATGACCGATGTAGCACTGCTCAGGGAAACGCTGCACATGTCACTGGAATACATCGCACTGGCAGAAGACGGACGCGGACACAACGCGCGTTCACGCTACATCGCTCGGCAGCTTCGGGAAATTCAGCAGTACACGGCACAGCGCCGTGATCTAACGCCCATCTCTATAAAGGAAACGAACGATGACTAAGCAAACGAAAAAGCAGCAGCAGAATCTCAACCACCCCGCTACAGGGATCATCACCGTGCCCGCGAGATCAAGTTCCAGCAGGAGAGCATTCAGCAGAAGTACCCCGGCGATCAAATCACCGACGACGAAGGACCTTGGTTTGTGGGCGACCTCGCGCTGGCACAGCTTCCGCCGGGCGAACTGCTCCGGCTGCGCGGACGCACGGCGAACGAAAAGACCATGGGCAACACCTTCCGCCAGCGCCTCGCCAAGGTCGCCATCGGCAAGCTGGTACAGGACATGTGGGGGCGAGATGTCGTCCACCTGAAAATCTCGACTGGTCTCCCGGTCGATCACATGCGGGATGCCGCCGAGCTGAAGGAAGCCCTGATGGGTAAGCACCTGATCAAAACCGACAGCTGTGAGGTGATCGCCCACGTGACCGAGGTGATCGTCATGCCCCAGCCTTACGGGACAGCCTACTCACAGATGCTCATGCCAACGGGCGAAATCAACGTCTATCACACCTACATGCGCACGGGGATCGTCGATGTCGGCACCTACACGGTCGATATTGCGCTGGACGACGACGGCGAATTCGTGGACAGCGAGAGCGGCAGCGTCGAGAGCGGCGTATACACCGCGCAGGAACGAATCAGCGCGATGCTGGAGCGCGACTACCGCGAGAAGATGCCCTACAAAATCATCGAACAGGTGCTGCGGACCGGGGTCTTCATGGCCAACGGAAAACCTGTGAACTACAGCGATGAGGTCGAGGAAGCCCTTCTGCCTTTGAGGAGCGCGACGCTCAACCTGATGAGCGAGAAATGGCAGCGCGGCACGACGGTCGATGTGATCTACCTGAGCGGCGGCGGTGCCGAACTGGTCTGCGAACAGATCATCGAAGTTTACCCACAGGCCAAATTGGTATCGCAAGCGCAGACCGCCAACGCCCGCGGCTATCTCAGTTACGCCAACTTTGCCCGCGGCAAAACTTAGGTTCAGAGGCGGGTCTTACAGGTATTTACGGCTTGTATTTACCTGTAAGACCTCCCTTGAGGGAGCGTAGGACATGGCAAAAAACCGACCGAAGAAACGCAGCTACCGGATGATCAATTTCAAGGTGTACTACGACACCGATCAGGACCTGTTGGACTGGTGGGAAGGGATCGAAGCAGGTGAACGAAGTGACGCTGTGCGCGACCTGATCCGCGAACAACTGGGTGTCGCCCGACGCAAGCCCAGCAAAGCCCCCATCATCGACCTGCAGGAACTATTGGAAGTGCGCCGAGACATCCTGTGGATACGCGATGCCCTGAATGAGATGCCCAACTATCTGGAACGGTTGGTGCAGCACATGGCCGGCAGTGCCGTTATGCAGGCGACTGTTGTAGGACAGCATCCCGCTCGAGCATCGCCAGAGCCAGCTTTGACCGATATCGATGCTGCGCGCAGGGCCAAACGCATGAGGAAAGCCACATGGTGAGCCGTTGTGCAGGCCGTTCGAGGTGTGGTGTCAGGGTACTAATCTTGGGGGTGGAGATGTGTGGTATTCGATGTTCGCGCAACCAGAGACTGTTACCGGTTAGCGATGTCTATTACACCCCAAGATTAGCAAGCCAGCTAAATGCTGGCTGCTCAATCGCCGCAGAGGCTCGGTGCAGCGGATGTCCGCCGCTGCACGAGTTC
>JALONW010000500.1 GCA_025454725.1 Anaerolineae bacterium | reverse complement strand
CTGTTGTACGGCGCGGTCAGCGTGCCGTTTTTCGCCTCGCCGGACGTGTCGGGGCCGACGTAGAGGATGTCACCCGCGTCAATGTTCACGTCCGAGCCGGTGCAGAGACCCGCCGGGATGCGGTCCGGGGCGGGGAAGGCCGGGAGCGTTTCAAGCTGGGGGTCGTTGTCATAAGATGAGCGACCCAGCACGGCCAGACCCGCGCCATGCTCGAAGTCATAACCGTTGCCGAAGTCCAGCGGCAGGTCGATGCTGTGGGTACGGAGGTAGGTCAGCAGGTTGGGCTGCGGAACCTCCACGAGGGTAATGTTGGCGTTGGTGTCGTTCTGGCGCAGCAGGGCGGCCATGCCCGCGACATGGGCGGCGGCGGGCTGTGTCCCCCCGAATCCCTCGGTACACGCAGCGATGTCGTTGATGCGGTTGGTGAAGGTGTTGACCTGTGAGGGGCCGACCACTTCTGGCTTGACGGCGTTGGCCGGGAACGGATCCAAGGGCAGGCCGGGGATGTTGCCGCCCGCGCCGAAGACCGGGCCAGTCGCGCTGTAAGTTAGGCGCTGGAAGCCGCCCGCACGGTTAGAACAGACGGCCCCGACCGTGATGACGTCCGGCGAGTCCGCGGGACGGGTCAGCGAGCCAGCAATATCTGAGATGCCGCCGCCGCTGGGGTCTCCCACGAAGCGCCCAATGCCGCCGACACTGACCTGCACGACGAGATTGGCGGCGTTGCCGACGATGGAACTGCTGAATTCGAGGCGCAGGTTCTGGCAGTTGTTGCCCGACTGCGTACAATTGGGAATCGTCCACTGGTAGGCGGGGAGGCCACCGCCACGGGCGGGCTTGGCAAGCGCCGTGAAACCGTCGCCGACCAGCGAGACGGTCAGGTCCTCGCGTGCGCCGCCGCTGTTGGGCTGGGTGTCCCAGTCGTTCCAACTGATGTCCACGGTGTCACCGGGCTGGGCGGTGATGGCGATGTTGGATGCGCCGCCGCTGTAAGTGAAGGTTTTGTAGCTGGTGCCGGTATTGCCCGCCGCTACGATGATGGTTGAACCGGCGGCCTTAGCGGCGGCCAACGCGGCGTAGACATCTTTCGTACTGCCACGGCCAAAGGTGCCGTCGCCGGGGCTGAAGCTCGCGCCGTAGTCCACATTGATCAGGATGACTTGGTGGCCGGTGGTCGAAGCGTTGACGATGGCGTCGTACAGACGCCCGGCACTGGTGATCTTGTAGAGCGAGACATCCGATTCCGGCGCGAGGTCGCACAGGATTTCGGCGGTGGTCAGGCCGCGACCGGTGTCACCCGCAACCGGTGCGCCAAAGCCCGCCACCATGCTGACGTTGGGGAAGCTGGCGAGGCAGACATACTCCGGCTGGCGGTTGGGGTTGATGGTGGTTGAGACGCCAAAGCCGAAGTCGAGCAGGGCGATTTTAATGCCCGCACCACGGTAGCCTGCGAGATGCCACGGGTACGCGCCCACGATGTCGAAGCCCTGCGTGGTGCTGTCTAGGCTGCCCGCTGGGTCACGCGGGGCGTTGCCGCTCTCAGTCTGGCTGGTGGACGGCACAAGAGACCGTGACCACTCACCGCCGGTTTCGACGGTGGGCGCGGTGACATCGGGTAATGGGATGATGTCTGGGGGAAGCGCCGTCGGTGTAACCGGCTCGGCGGTCGGCAGCAGTTCTTGGGTCGGTTCTGGTTCGACCGGAACACTGGGTTCAGCGGTCGTTTCGGGGACTGGCGGCAGCGTCAGTGGGTCAGGCTGCCCCCCCTCCTGCGCGCTGGTGACGGAAAACACCGCGACCAGCAGCAGGACCATCAGCGCCCAGCGCGGGCGTGCCATCAGAGACGACGACATAAATGTGTCCTTTCAGACAACAAACATTTGGGATGTTACCCCCATTGTACAGAGCGCTGTACCCCGGTTGGATTGACGCAACCGAGATGTAACGAAACTGAGTCAATTTCCATACAAAAAAGCCATTGGACGGCGTTTTTTCGCGTTGGTGCGCTGTTTCGCAATAGCTCGATGGTCTCGTTTGGTGCGCACCGCCCACCGACTCCAATACCGTCTACCCGTATCGGCCAAAAGGGTGCTATGCTAAGCAGTACTGTGTCCGACCATGACCACGATGTGAGTGTTAAACCCTGATGCCGACCAATCCGCAGCAGCTAGAGCAGGTGCGGAACCTGCTCAAGGCCGGTAAGCGCGCCGAGGCCGTCAAACGCCTGACCGCCCTCATCGAAAATGACCACGATAACCCAGAGCTGTGGTGGCTGATGGCAAACGCCGTCGATGACCCCCAGAGCGCCCGCCGCGCCCTCGATGAGATGGTGGCGGTCGCGCCCGACCCCAAGTCGTACCAAGAACGCGCCCGCAAGTTCAACGCCCGTCTGCTCGCCAGCCAGATTGCGGCGGGCAGTGTTCGGCGCGGCCCCTCGGCCATCACGTGGGTGCTGTTGGTACTCATCTTAACGGCGGTGGCGGTCGGGGTGGCGCTGTTCCTGTCTGACCTTGAGAACCGCCGCCAGCAGGAGGTCATCAGCCAGACAGCCCTGCCCACCCTCGTCGAGCTGCCGACCGAGACGGCCACGCTCACGCCGTCCAACACCTTTACACCCACCAACACGGCTACGTCAACACCG
>JALONW010000124.1 GCA_025454725.1 Anaerolineae bacterium | reverse complement strand
TAGGCCGGACTTGCGGCGCAATTGCGCGCTCCCGACCAATTTCTTGTTATCCACCGTGATTTCATAATGGGAGGGGACTTCAAAGCATACCGCGCCGGGGCGCTTGCCATCGGTATCGGCGCGGCGCTCGCTGTGCGGGTCTGCACCCAGCAGATTGAGCGCGTGCATCAGTGCGGCGCTGATTTCGCGGTAGCTCTCGACGATGCCCAGCGCGGTCAGTGGATGGTCAGGCGGCAGAGCCACCGAATAGGTCAGCTCGTCAGCGTGAAGGATGGCCTTCCCACCGGTCGGACGGCGCACAACCTGCCAGCCCCGCGCCGCCAGCCGCACCGTATCAGCATCGCGGATGGTTTGGCTGAAACCCAGCGACAAGCAGGCCGGTTCCCAGCCGTACAGCCGCAGAGTCGGCGGGGCATCGCCCGCGCCGACCGAGGCCAACACCGCCTCATCAACCGCCATATTCCAGTGGCCTTGCGCCGGGGAGTCGCACAGCAAGCGCCATTGACGTGGATTCAAGCTCACCCGTATACTGCCCTTTTAGAGTAGACTTTATGTATGTGCTTGACGCACACCATTCCTGCCATTTTACCTGCTGTGGCCTGACCAGCCAAGCACCGAGAACCCTATGCAAAACCCACCGCCTGACCGCAAACCATCACCCGCCGACGAGACGTTGACCAACAACCCGCCCGTCCGCCCCAGTGGTGATGAGACCATCCGCACCGACCTCGCCCCTTACGCGCCAGATATCATTCGCGTGCCGCGCCCGGCCAGCCCGACCAGCATCCCTACCCAACCCCACACCCCACGGGTGACGGCTGCCCCGCCCCCGCCGCGTGAGTCAGCGGTGCGCCAGCGCGCCATGCAGCGTCAGGCCGCTCCTAAGCGCAAGGGGACAGAATGGGCGTGGGTGGTCATCGCTGCCGCGCTGTTGGGCGTCGCGCTGACCACCAGCCTCGGACTGTTCGCGCTGGTGCGTGCCACCAACGTCCCCCAGAACACGCTGCCAACTGCCCCTGCCATCGCGCTCGACCAACTGCCGACCCCTATCGCCTTCATCAACGACGGCGGCCTGCTGGCGATGGGTCAGGCCATCACCTTTGACGACGGGACACGGGTCGTCTTAGAGCCGTGGGACGGCCAAAGCCGCCTGACCGTGCTGTTGATGGGCATCGACCGGCGACCGGGCGAGACCGGCCTGAGCTACCGAACCGACACCCTGATTTTGTTGAGCCTCGACCCGCGTACCGGCGACATCGGCATGTTGAGCGTCCCACGTGACCTGTGGGTGAGCGTGCCGGGCTACGGTGAGCGCCGCGTCAACGAGCCGATGGTGCTGGGTGAACTGCGGCTGGCAGGCAGCGGCCCCCGGCTGGCGATGGAGACCGTGCAGTACAACCTCGGCATCCGCATCAACCACTACCTCGTGGTCGATTTCGCCGCCGTCATCGGCATCGTAGACGCGCTGGGCGGAATCGACGTTGATGTGGCCACCACCATCAACGACCCGCTGTACCCCAATATGAACTACGGCTACGACCCGTTCTTCATCCGCGCCGGGCGTCAGACCCTCGACGGGGCGACGGCGCTCAAGTATGCCCGCACCCGCCACGGCGACAGCGACATCCAGCGCGCCGAGCGCCAGCAGCAGGTCATCCTCGCCGTACGCGACAAGGCCACCCGTCCAGAGATGATTCCAGCGTTGTTGGCGAACGCGCCGGGCATTTGGTCATCCCTGAGCGCGAACGTCTACACCGACATGAGCCTCGAACAGCTCGTGCAGGTCGCGCTGTACGTCAAAGATGTGCCGTTCGACCAGATTCAGCGCGGCGTGATTGATTACCGCTACCTGTCCAGCTACATGACAGCGCAGGGTGCATCCGTCCTCATCCCCAACCGGGCGCGGCTCGGCACGCTGATGGCCGAGGTGTTCGGCCCCACCTACAGCGAATAATCGACACAGGGCGACCCGCTGGGTCGTCCTGCTGATTCCCCTACGTCGGGGGCAGCTTGACAATCTGGAACCAGAAGTTCTCGATGGTTTTGACGATGGTCACAAACTGCTTGAGGTCAATCGGCTTGGTGATATAGCAGTTGGCGTGTAGGTCATAACTGCGGAGGATGTCGTGTTCGTCGTCCGAGGTGGTCAGGATGACGACTGGGATGCGGCGCAGGTCGTCGTCAGCCTTAATCTCCTCCAGCACGGCGCGACCGTCCTTGCGCGGCAGGTTCAGGTCGAGCAGGATGATGTCTGGGCGCGGAACCCCCACATAATCTCCCGTTCGGCGCAGGAAGGCCATCGCCTCCACACCATCTTGGACGATATGCAGTTGGTTGCGGACCTTGCTGTCCTTGAGCGCCTCTTTGGTCAGGCGGATGTCTCCGGGGCTGTCTTCGACCAGCAGAATTTGAATCATTTCCATTATTTACCCCTCCTTGGGGCACGTTTAACCGGCAGAGTGAATGAGAAGGTCGTTCCCTCGCCGGGTGTTGATTCGGCGTGTATTTCTCCCCCATGTTTATCGACGATTTTCTTGCAGATTGCGAGTCCAATGCCCGTACCGGGGTACTCGTTGCGGGCGTGCAGCCGCTGGAATATGACGAAAATACGTTCCAAATACTCTGATTCAATGCCAATGCCGTTGTCGCGCACGCTGAAGCGCCAGAAGCGCCCTTCGCGCTGCGCGCCGATATGCACATGCGGCGGCCTATCCGGGGCGCGGAACTTGAGCGCGTTACCAATCAGGTTCTGGAACAACTGCACAAGTTGGATGCGGTTGGCTTCCAGCTCTGGCAGCGGCTCATCAACCGTGACCTCCCCGCCGCTGTCTTCGATGGTCAGTTGCAGGTTGTAGAGCGCCTGCTCGACCGTCTCCCCCACATTGAGCTGTTCGGTCTCGTCGCGGGCGCGCTGGATGCGTGAGTAGGCCAGCAGGTCGTTAATCAACGTCTTCATGCGCGTCGCGCCATCGACCGCGTAGCCGATGAACTCACGCCCATCGGCGTCAATCGTCTCGACGTAGCGCTGCTCGATGAGCTGGAGGTAGCTGGTAACCATCCGCAGCGGCTCTTGTAGGTCGTGCGAGGCGACGTAGGCGAACTGCTCAAGCTCTTCATTCGACCGGCGCAGTTCTTCTGCATAGTGCGCCATCGCATCCTCGGAATGTCGGCGCTCAGTGATGTCCATCATCACGCCGGTCGCGCCGACCGCACTGCCCCGTTCGTCACGGATGAGGCTAGAATGTGCTTCGAGGTAGACCGTGCGCCCATCAGCGGTTTGGCAGCGCAGTTGGATAGGCGCGGCCTGCCCGTCGAACAGCGCCCGCACTTGCGCGAGGGTGGCCTCGGTATCTTCGGGCTGGATGGCGTGTTCCCACAGGTCGCCGCCGCGCCAATCGTCCACCGGGTAGCCGAGCAGGGTCTCAGCGTATGAGCTGATGTAGTCGAGGCGTTGCAGGCCGCGTTCGGGCGTGCCGATAGCCTCATAGACAATGCCCGGCACGTTAGCGATGATGGTGGCGAGGCGCTGGCGCTCATAGCTGACCAGTGTGGTCAGGCGCTTGATTTCTCCTTCTTGGCGGCGGCGCTCGGTGACATCAAGGACGATGCCGCACGTCCCAACAGGCTGCCCATTGAGACCGGTAATGGTGCCATTATAGGACTCAGCATAGAGGATGCGCCCATCTTTGGTCACACACCGGAACGGAACGGGAGTCGAATCACCAGTGAGATAGGTCTCAGTCGCCCGTTGTGTCACAGGTACCCAGTCATCAGGGTGGACGACCTTCTGCCAAAAATTATTATCGGTGTACCAATCTTCGACTGGATACCCAAACAATGTCTCGGCGTATTGGCTGATAAAAGCCATCCGCTGTTCGCTGGCATCGCGGCTACCCGTTCCTTCATACACAACGCCCGGAATGCTGTTGAGGATGGATTCCAGCCGCCGCTGCTGGACGGCCAACTGGTCGGTCAACTGCTGGCGTGCGGTGACATCGATGCCTGACGGGATGAGGTATTCGACCCGCCCGCGCCCGTCCAAAACCGGGGCGAGGATGAAGTCAATCGTAATGAAACGCCCCTCGCCCAGCCGAACGCGCACATCGTAGCGCACGGTCTCACCCGCCGCCACCCGTTTGATGGCGTCGCGGAGCTGCGCCTGTACGTCGGGGTCATAGCTCCACCAATAGGTCTGGTCGAACGGCTTACCAATGACATCCTCAAGCATCAGATTGGCCGACTCCAATGCCAAACGGTTGGCTTCGATAAGCACTCCGTCGGGCGTCATCACCCCGACAAAGGCGGCGAGGTTATCCAGCACCTTGCGGAGGCGCTCCTCGGTCTCGGCGCGCAGCTTTTCGATGCGTCGCTTGTCGGTGATGTCCTCGAAGATGTTGACCGCGAGGCGCACTTTGCCCTGTTTATCGAAAACCGGCGTGGAGCGCAGTTTCATCCAGCGCTCCTGCCCTGATTCGGTCGGTTTGAGGCCGAAGGTGAGTTCAGCGGGCTTGCCGGTCGAGAACACGCGGTGATGGGGCATGGCGGTAAACGCCAGCGTCACGTTGCCAGAGTCCAACAGCTTTGCGCCGGGTTTTTCGGTGCTGCGGAAGGCCGCCGACAGCCCCTCGTCGGTCATGGCATTGGCGGCGGCGTTGGCAAACACGACCTTCCCGCTGGCGTCCTGCGCGTTGACGCCCTCGGTCACACCGTTGAGGATGATTTCAAGTTCCTCGCGGTATTCACGGTTGGCGCGGTCGCTGCGAGCGCGCGATTCCTCAATCCAGCTAATCAGACCGGCCACGAGGCCAAAAATAATGAACTGGAGGAGATTGGTAGGCGTGGTAAAAATTTCGTAGCGCGGCTCGAACAGGAAGTAATCGACCGCAAGGATGGACAGCGCAGCGCACAGCATCCCTGCCAGCAGCCCACCCCGCCATGCACTGACGACGACACCGCCTACCAGCAAAATAAAGGGGGCATCACCCAAGACTGGCCAGAGCGCGGCGGTCATCGCTACGGTGAAAACCGAGGCGGTGACTGCCATCCCATAGCGGTGGAGGATGGTTTTCGGTTCGTTCGTCTCATGGAGCAGGGTCATGGGTGCGATGTCTTTCAGCTTAACATGAGTCAGATGGATAACGGTATATTTTTCAGTATACCCCACCTTACCCGCGAACCACCCAGCCCTAACCCATGCTTAACCGCCTAGATGGGCCTCGCCATGCCCATGCCTGCCCCAGTCCGACGCCCGATGCCCGCGAAGCGTGCATACTCAGCCAACATCGCGGCTACACGACACAGGTTAGGGAAATCGTCGCGGATTTCGGCCTCCAGTTTAGGGTTGGTGCGGGCGAGGTGCGCGCTGACGGCGTTAAAGGCATAGTGCGCCTCCCCGACGAAACCAATCTCCTTCCCGCCGTCCTTAATGCGGTATTCCTCGGTTTGGCCGACCTTGGATTCCAACACGATATGGTACTGCGTGAACGCCTCCCACAGCGCGGCGGGACGGACCGGCATCCGCGTCACCTCGGCCCAGCGCTGGCCGAGCGCGTTGAACACGAGATGAGGCAGCGGCGCGGCGATGTTCTCGCCGTCGGCGCGGAAAGTGGTGGCCGAGGCAAACACGAATCCGATTCGGCTGGGCGGCTCCGGTAGGGTGTGAGCAGACATCATCAGCGCTTGATAGTGGGTCGTGGCCGCCCACGGCGCGTCATCCAGCGACACACCCACCACCTCCCACAGCACATGGTCGAGGTCGAGCGCGGTCGGGCTGGCGCGGAAAGCGTCGAGGTGACTGCAGGTGGCGGTGTCCAGCGCTGCGACCCGCAGCCATGCCTCCGAACCAGCGGCTACCGTGCCGCTGACCGGGGTCGTCCCGCCCGGCTGCATCAGCCCAGAGGCCGAGAACGGCAGGCGCGAGTCGCCGTCGGCGGGCGATGTGCCCGGCTGTAGGACGGGGATGAACTGACGGTAGACCGTCCGACCGAGGTGGTTCTGGACGGTGGTCTCGCGGGTGGCACGCACGCGGATAACTGCCGCGCCGAGGTCAAAAGGGGTGGTCGTCATGGGTCGCCGCCTGTGGTGTGCGCTGTCTGAGAGGTTTAACTATACCCAGCGGCGCGCCCGGCGGCGAATGATGAGGCAGGCATCGGTTTGGCGTATCAGCCGCAGATTTGCGTGTAATACCATTTGACCCTATCCTAAAGTTGGGTATTACAGCCCACATTGCAACACTCAGATGGAGCCAATGGTCACATGAAATCTTATCGTTTGATAGCTCGTCTTGTCGGGGCAGCCGCTGTGCTGCTGATGTCTTTTCTAACGTTCTCACCTATTACGTCCGCACAGAGCCGCCCGCCAGAGCCGGTCGTCCCGCCGCCCAACATGACCGGAGAGGTCCAGCCCCTCACCCCAGAGGAAATCGCCGCCATCCCTGCTTTTACGGGTGAACAGCGCGAGGAAAGCGGCCTCATCGAGATGCCTTCGGCCACGCCGCCCCAGCCGTTCGACCTTGATGCACGCCTCGCGCTGCACACGCGGGGCGGCACCCGCGCCGCCACCTTCGTCGTCAACTACTTCGGCGACAGCCTGACCAACGACGCCGCCCCCGGTGACGGCATCTGCGCCGACAATTTCGGGACGTGCGGCCTGCGGACAGCCATCCAAGAGGCCAACGCCCTGCCCGGCCTCGATACCATCATCCTCCCGCCGGGGGTTATCACCCTAGCGACGGCTGGGGCAGATGAAAACGCCGCCCTCACCGGCGACCTCGACATCACCGACAGTTTGATCATTCAAGGCGCGGGTGCGTCGCGCACTTTCATCAACGGCAACGGTGCTGCAACTGGCGACCGAGTCTTCCATGTGTTGAATCTGGTTGACATTTACACTACAGTCGATTTCATCGATTTATCTGTCTATGGCGGCAGTACAACAAGTTTCTTTGGCGGCGGCGGTATACTCGCGTCCTGCCCTACTGATGTGGTCGTACTTCGCAGCAACATCTTCGACAACTTCGGTGCGCTAGGTGGGGGTTTGACGGTCGATGCAAGCGGGAACTGTCGAGTTGGGTTCGTGACACGCCTGACTGTCTACGAGAGCGCAGTCTTTCGTAACACCGCCAACGCCAGCGCTGCCGCAGGGATTGAAAGTTTTAATGGCGGGACACTCAACTTAATCAACAGCACAGTCGCGCTCAACGTCAACAGCAGCAGCAGCACGACGGCAACAGGTGGCATCAAGATTTCTACCAACACCCTTACTACGGCCACCATCCGCAGCAGCACCATCATCGACAACAGCGCGCCGAATGCCACCTCGCATGATGGGGTTGGCCTGTTCATTGGGACCGGTTCGACCACCACCCTGACCGATAACATCGTCGCATTCAACACCTTCAACAGCGGTTCAGCGACATCCAACTGCGGAGGCAGCGGTCCGAACGTCACCACGTGGGGCGGGAATATTTACAGCAGCGGTACCGTCACCTGCCCCACCAATGACAACGACAGCACCGGTAATAACTTTTTTCTGGTGAACGGCATCGCGTTCAACACCCCCGGCCAAACACCGACCGGCGCGCTGTCATCGTCGTCTGCTGCACGTTTCTTCGGTAAATCATGTGTCCTGTCGCAAGATCAACGTGGGGTCGCCCGTCCAGTGCGCGCTTGCTCCAGCGGCGCATTCCAATTCGTCAACACCACAGGCACTGCCCCCGGCGAGTTCAGCCTGCTCTCGCCCGCCATCACCACCAACAACTTGGTCCAGCTGATGACATGGCAGACTCCCACGGGTAACGCCAGCAGCTACACCGTCATCGTGCGTAATGCCGCTGGGATAGAGATTCTACGACTGGGAGCGCTGACACCAGCTTCTGACGCCGACCGTCTAACATGCAGCTCAGGCACTGGCACTGGCAACGTCAATCAAAGCATCTGCACCCTAACCCTCAGCCGCGCCCAGACCCGCCGCTTCCAGCCCAACCAGACCTACGAGTGGGAGGTGCGCGCCCAAAATGCCAACGGTTCCAGCCGTGCCAACACAACTTTTGTAGTCGGCTTGACCATCAACCAGTTCCTCTCCAACCCCAGCTTCGAGTTCGACACTGACGTCAACGGCGTACCCGACAGCTGGGTTGCCAAGCGCCGCCGCCTTGACGGGCTGGACTGCTCTGGTTCATTCGCAAACAGCGGTACCTGCGCCTACACCCTCGTCGGCGAATCGCCCAAGAACAGCCTGCTGCGCCAAACCATCACTTTCACCATTCCCCGCGACTCGATGTTGGTGCTGGGTGGGTTTGTGCGCGGCAATGGGGCGATTAATGGCATGAGCATCACCCTAAACATCACCTACGCCGACGGCAGCGTCCAGAGCAAAGTGGTTAACCTTGGTCGCACGACCGGCTACCAACCGCTGTCGTTCTTCGACCCGAACTTGTTGGTGCGTGTCGCACGCAACGGCGCGACCAGCGTTACCGTGGTCATCAACAACCGCTCGGCGGGTGGGCGCGCCTACATTGACGACCTATCGCTGAGTGTGCTACTGCCTGCCCCAACCCCATAAACACAGCTGCTAAAGTATAAAAAACGTCCCCGTCAGAACCTTCTAGCGGGGGCGTTTTTGGCGGTAAAACTACCCTTTTTGGTGATGTGAGCAGCGCCACCAACCTTAAAATATGGGGACCGTACACTCACCGAGGAACCCTTTCTCCATGAGCGACATACCCCAAAAACCCAACGTCTATACCAACGCCTTTGTTGGGGCAACTCGTAACCTGGTCATCTCCAACCCAGACGACATTGACGAGGCGTTTGCACAGGCCGCCAACCACACACTCAGGCGGGCGGCAGAACTGGCGCGGGTTCTCATCGGCGCGCACCAATCGGCTATCGCCATCGTGGTGGAAAAAGATTGGGGCAGCGTCCGCAAGTATTTTTCGCTGTCCGAGAAATATGCCGATTGGAAGGACTATGCAGAACCAGCCAAAGGCTTTGGGACGCACGCATGGTTCCTCGACCACAACCAGACCGTGCGGATGACCCAAGCCGAGCTGGAAGCGCATCCACAGTGGATGGACTTCGGCACGGAAAAAGCCGCCCATCCCCCCATGCGCGGTTGGATGGCAGCCCCGCTCATCGACCGGGCGGGCAAAAATTGGGGACTGTTCCAACTCTCAGACAAATATGAGGGGGAGTTTGACGAGGCGGACGAGGCGCATTTTGTCCTGCTGGCCGAACTGGTCTCATCAGCATTGGAGGCGCTGTGGGAAGTGCGTAACCTACAGAAACAGGCCGCTGGCTTGACTTAGTGCGCGTCAAGCAAGAACCGAAACGCCGCAGGCAGGCGCGCCGCCCATGCCACTTCAACGTGGTCTGCGCCGGGTTCTTCGACGTACATCAACGTACTGGGTTCACGATAGCCCTTGGCGAGTAGGCTATCACGGATGCGCTGCACACCCTCAACATAGGCAGCATCGAGGTCGGTCAGGTGGTCAAATCCCCAGCCCACCAGCGTCTCGCCTTCCGCTGTCCCGATATCGAGATAAACCCGCCCTACCCCGGTGGCGTGCTGGCGGATGTCGTCAAACAGGGCGTCACCACCGAACCAGTAGGGTGGGCTGAACGCGCCGCACAGCCCAAATACATCGAGGCGGCGCAAAAACCCATAGAGGCTAATCAGGCCGCCCATCGACGACCCTGCAAGGCCAGTCGTGGCGGCCTGCGGCTGGGTACGGAACGACGCATCGACCAGCGGCTTGACCGTCTCGGCCAAAAAGCGGATGTAATCGCCGCCGCGCCCGTCGAGCATCCCCTCGCCGCTGTGCGGCACAAAACGGTATGGGCTGTATTCAACTGTGCGCCCCATCCCAGCGTTTTGTACCGCCACGATGACCGCGCTGTAGCCCTCGGCAAACAGCGCGGTCATGGTCTCATCAACGCGCCAGTCCACGCCTGCATAGCTGGTCAGCGGGTCGAACATATTCTGGCCGTCGTGCATATAGATAACCGGGTAGCGCCGGTCGGGGGCAGACTCGTAATCGGGTGGAAGCCAGACTGTGACATCGCGCTGGGCTGAGAGCTGTGG
>JALONW010000499.1 GCA_025454725.1 Anaerolineae bacterium | reverse complement strand
CAGGATGGGGACGTTGGGGTCGAGTTTCTTGTCGCCAACATATGTCCCGTTGGCTGATTTCAGGTCGGTGATGGTGATGCGCCCGTTCGGTTTGCGCTCGACCACCGCATGCATTCGCGAAATTTTTTCGCCTTGCAGCAGGACGTTGGCCTCGGTCCCGCGCCCAATCCGCAAAATGGGGCGGTCATCGCTTAGGGTAGCGATGACCGGCGGGTGGTTGGGGCTGGTCAGCACGAGGCGGTCATATATCCGCAGGTTGGCGTCGGTCAGGGGGATGGGCAGGTCGGGCGGGATGTCCTTGGGCAGTGGGACGGGCATCACCGCCGTCGAGAGGTCGGTGGACTGCTCACGGGTGCTGTCGTCGGCATAGGTCGGCGTGCGCGAGGAGCCGTTCTGGGCAGGCATGGTGCTGGTGGTCGTCCCGATGGGACGCAGCAGCGCCTGAAGCTCAGCGGCCATTTCCAGTGCCGACTGGAAGCGCGCCGCCGGGTCTTTTTGCAGGGCGCGCAAAATCAGCGCCTCTAAATCGGGCGGGAAGTTCGGGCGGGCGTTGGACGGCAGCGGGACCGGTTCGCGCCCGTGCATCTTGGCCGCCTCAGCGATGGATTTGGGGTTGAACGGCAGGCGACCGACCGCCAATTCGTATAGCATCACGCCCAGCGAGTAAATGTCGCTGCGCTGGTCGATGTCCTCGGCCAAACACTGCTCCGGTGACATATACGGGTACGTCCCGATGGGCTGTTGGTCGGTCACGGCGGAGTCGCTGCTGGCGGTCAACTTGGCGAGGCCGAAATCCGTCAAAATCGGGCGGTAGTTCAGGCGCAAGCCGGTCGGGTCGGGCTTGAGCAGCACGTTATCCGGCTTGATGTCGCGGTGAATCATCCCCTGCCGGTGTGCGTAGCTCAGGGCGTCGGCCATCTGATAGACCAGCTCAATCGCCTCTGGGTAATCAATGATGCGGCCTTCCTCGTACAGCTTCTTGATGTGGTGGCGCAGGTTGCCGCCCGTCACCAGCTCCATCACGATGAACAAATCATTGTTCAGGTTGTTGAAGGTCAGCACACGGATGATGTTGGGGTGGTCGAGTTTGGCCGCCGCCCGCGCCTCTTGCAAGAAGCGCCGCTGGAAGCTCTGCTGGACGGCCAGATGCGGGTGCATCAATTTGATGGCGACCTGCCGCTGAAGCCTCAGGTCTGAGGCGCGGTAGACCGCCGCCATCCCCCCCTGCCCCAGCAGGAAGTCGATGCGGTAATGCTCGATGGTCTTGCCAATCATCCCGTCGGCCATGCAAACGCCTTACCCGTGCCATAGAAAAAGTGATGAGTCATGAGTGATGTGTGATGAGGTGTACGGGGCTGCTTGGCCCCTCATCCCCCTGCCCCCTTCTCCCTCGCAAGCGGGGAGAAGGGGGTTTCTAGCGCGGCCTTAGATTTTCTTATATGCGAGGTCTGATAGGCCACGCAGAACAGTGAAAATTCTTCTATCACTGCCGAATTCTGCTGCTTAAAACGGTTATCAAGTGTTAAGATTCGTAACGGCGGTTCTCCCCCTCTCCCCGCTTGGGAGGGAGAGGGGGTTGGGGGGTGAGGGGATTACTACTCCTCACGCTTTTGCTGCACCGCGCCCTGCTGGATGGTATGGGTCAGCTCGTGGGCGAGGAGCTGCTGACCGTCGGACGACCCCGGCTCGAATGCGCCGGACTTGAAGAAAATGTCTGACCCCTGCGTGAAGGCCTTCGCCCCCACGCTGCGGTTAAGCATATCGGATGTGCTGTCGGTATGCACACGGACGCCAGAGAAATCTGCGCCGAACGCGCCTTCCATCGAGCCGCGCACCGCTTCGGGCAGCGCGTTACCGCCGCCGCGCTGACTTTGAATGCCCTCCTCGACCTCGCTGTTGACCTCGAAAGACCCGCTCATGTCGCCAGTGCGCTGGATGACATCGCGTTTCATCATCATCTCGTCCTCTTCACCTTCGCGCTGGACGAGGTCGCGCTTCATCATCATTTCGTCCTCTTCGCCCTCGCGCTGGACGACATCGCGCTTCATCATCATTTCGTCTTCTTCGCCTTCGCGCTGGACGACATCGCGCTTCGCCATCAGTTCGTCTTCCTCACCCTCGCGCTGGACGGGCGCAGACTGGATGCTCTGGACGACCTGCGACGCCACTGCGTCGGCTTCTGCTTCGTAGGAGTCGTTGGCCGCCGTCACGGTCAGTTTGGGTTGGATGACCATGCGCTGCATCGCGCGATTGCCGACCACCCCTTGCCGACCACCCCTTGCAGCGCGACGACTGGGGGGACGTGCGGCGCGGGGACATCGGCCTGTGGGGTATCGACCTCCGCCTGCGGTTTCCGCACGCGGAGCGCTTCTTGGTCATGGGTGGGGTGGGTCGGGGTGGTCATGGGTGCGCCTCCTCAGGCTGCTAACCAACGGGGTACTGCGACGGACGGGACGGCTAGACCATCTCTAGGCGGTAGGCCGCAAACGACGGGCACTGCGAGTCGATTAGGCGGCGGATGAGCGTCTCGGACGAGAGCAGCGGGTCATCGGGGGTGTGGGGCAGCCGCACCGTGAACTGGCACAGCTCCTCCTCGATGATTTCAACCGACACGGCAAAATATAACTCTAAAAGGCGCTGGATGCCCGCAACTGTCCCGCGCCGCTGAAACAGCCAGCCCATCTGCCCCAAGATGCTGCGCTGGCGTTCCAGCGGCATCTCTGGCACCAGCAGCACATCGAACCACGACGCCATCCACTGGAGCCATTCGCCGGGCGCGATGTTGGCGGCGAGGTAGAGGTCGAAGTTGTCGATGTGCCACGTAATCGGGTTGAGCATTGACTCGAAGATGAGCAAAAAGCGCCCGGTGAACTCATTATCGCTGAACACACTAGGCAGATATTCCAGCCATGTGCTGGCGTCGCGGGGGACACCCGGCGGGTGGCTGACCGATAGACCATCGGGCAGCGCGGGCAGGCTGTCCGACGGGTCGGATGAGTCGGTGGGGACGCGGCGCACGACCCGCTGCGCAAACACCAAGCGCTCTAGGCGCAGGATGAACGGCCCTAGCCGGATGGTGTCACCGACGCTCAATTCCTGCGGCAAACGTGAGGTGATGCGCGCCTCGTTGAGGAACACGCCGTTCGAGCTGTTCAAGTCTTCGACGAGGTACGAGTCATCGTCGCGCCATGTAATCCGCATGTGCTGACGACTGATTTCGCGGTGATTCAGCACCAGCGAGTTGTCGCTGCCGCGCCCAGCGCGCAAACCCTGCCGCCCGACGACGATTTCGTCGGTTTCCAGTTCTGGCCCGCTGATGCGGAACAGCGCCTTAACCTCGTCGCCGTCCAGCCCCGTGATGATGTCCGTCATCGTCCCTCCTTACTCCAACACGATGTTGTGTTGGTAGCTGACGACCACGCCCTGCGGCGGCAGACGGATTTCGCTGACCTCAGACGAAATCGTGTACTGACGGCGGTCATAGGTCACGGGCAGCAGCTTGACCGCCCGCACGAAATTGACGCCCGGCACGCCCAGCACCGCCGCCATTACGTCCGACATAAACAGGTCACGCCCGAACGGCCAGCCCTCCCCGTCGGGGCCGCCAATCAGCGGGTTGATGAAATCGAACAGACGCGCCTCGACTGCTGCGCGAATCTTTTCGGGGTTCTCGCCCGGCGCGACGCGAATCCGCACCTCGGTCTGTACCCATTGATAGGTTGGTTGCAGCACCTCTAAGCGCGTCGAAATCAAGCGGCGCTCATCGAGATAAGCAGTGATGGTGCGGCGCAGGTCGGCGGGCAGTTCAAGGCTTTCTGGCGCGATGAACCCCTGTAGGCGCGGGATGAACGGGATAATCAACAGCTTGACCTCACCGGGGTTGACCAGCGGCGGGCGCAGCGCGTAAGCGCGCCCAACCAGCCCCGGCGACGACTCGCGGGCGAGGTATTCATAGTCGTTCGCCGTCACCGCCCGGTTGAGCGACCGCAGGAAGTGCGGCACGCGCATTTTGGCCGAGTCGAGCAGTTCGGCGTCGCGTCCGCCGCTGGCCGGGATGCGATTGGTCACCCGTTCGATGTACGGCAGCGAGGTCTTGAGGACGTTCAGCATGTTCGCGCCGACGTTGCCGACAAGCCCGCCGCCGTAGCGGTAAGCGGTCATGGTCAGCAGTGAACCTTTGGCCGCCAGCGCGCCATAGCGCTTGACCGAGCCATCCGGCTGGGGCAAAGCGGGCGCGAGCCGCACCTCGCCGGTGTCGCTGTCGATGGTGTAATGCCGGTCGTTGGCCTGCGAGCTTGAGAAGTCGCTGACCTCCTGCCAGCGCTCCTCGCGCCCGTCTTCGCGGCGCACCATCAGGTGTTCGGCTGCGGTGCGGGCGAGGATTGGCTTGTGTTCGAGGTAGAAGACCTGCCCCGGCGCGCCGCTGGAACGCCCTAACACCTCCTCACGGACAGTCGTGACGTTGGTGGCGGCCACCGTCCCGCCCCACGAGGCCACATTTACCCGGCGGATGCGCGGGCTGACGTTGTAGCGGCTCTCGCGGTCGGTCATGTCGAGGCGGCAGCGCACCCAGTAAGCGTTTTGGTCGTTGCGGAGCGTCCGGCGCATCGGCGGCAGGTGCAGGCGCACGAGGCCGGGGACGTTCAGGCCGAGCGTGGTGTCTTGGTCCACCTCAACCGGCACCCACTCGCGTTCGAGGTCCTCGCTGATGGCTTCCCAGACGTAGGGCGGACGGTTGGGGTCGATGCCCGCGCCCTCCGCTCGGTCCACCTGTAATTCAATGCCGATGAGCTGTTCGCTCAGGTCGGTCGAGAAGCCGAGGTAAAAGGCGTCGCCAGTGGTCGGCTGTTTTTCAGACGAGAAGGCGGTGAAGGTCTCGGTCCCGGCCAGTGCCCCATCGACCGGGATGGTGCGGAAGGCGCGGTTATCGTCCGCC
>JALONW010000498.1 GCA_025454725.1 Anaerolineae bacterium | reverse complement strand
GCCGACCCAAAGACACATTATCACACAAGGATGAGATGTGATGGCGACATGGATGATCGTCGAAGACGAACCCGACCTCTACGAGATGTTAGAGGAAATCTTTAATTTCTGGGGGATCGAGACCATCACCTTTGGCGATGCAGAGGAAGCGCTGGAGTGGGTCGATTTGGTGGACCGGGGCGAGGAACCGGGCGAACTGCCGGAGCTGGTAATGCTTGACCTGATGTTTAACCGAGTGATGCGGGGTGACGCAGTGGGTGAGCGCCTGCGCCGCAGCCCGCGCCTGCGCGAGATGGCGATTATTGTTATGACCGCCCAGCGTGATATGCCTGAAATCCGTGAAGACCTTATCCGCCGCGTCCAGCCCGACGATTACATTCAAAAGCCGCTGCCGCGTATGGCAGACCTGCAAGTCCGGTTGGAGCAGGTCCTCGCCCGCCGCCAGAAACGCGCCTGAACGTTGTTTTAACCTGTTGCCCCTAAAATTGGGAAAGTTGAAGCCCACCCATGAAGAACATCGCCCCAAAAAGTGCCATTACCCGCCAAGCCTACCAGTTCATCGTGTTTGGTGGGGCGGGTTTCGCGTTCGGAGCTTTCCTCGTCACCGTCGCGCAGGTCTTGGTGCGCCTGCCGCTGGCCGCGCCGGGGTCGAGCAACGAGGCGACCCTACAACTCATCGCCAGCATCGCCACGCCGGTCGGTTTAGTGGTCGGCCTGCTCGGGCTGGTCGCGCTTGTCCGTGGCCTAACCTTCCGCCGCGATAACCAGCTCGCCCAGCGGGTCGGTGATGTGCTGGCCTCCAACCTTGACGAGTCGTATACCTTTATCCGCAATATCAATAAGGTACGCTTCTATGTGGACGCCGTGCTGGTCGGTCCGCCGGGGGTGCTGGTCTTTCGGGTGGTCGAGCGTCAGGGGACGCTGCTGCACGAGGGTGACCGCTGGCTACGCCCTGCATCGGAAGGCGGCTGGCTGCCCGCCGGGTTCAACGCGACTCGCGAGTGTGTGGCAGACATGAAGGCGATTAAGGAGTACCTTGCGGCGCGGGGTGTGGTGGTGGAGTCGGTGTTCGGCGTGGTCGTGCTGACCAAGCGCGCCAACATTACCGAGAAGAACCCCAAACTGCCGTCCGCCACGTTGGAAACGGTCATGGAGCGCCTGCGCGTTGGGTATATGGCGAAGCCGCGCATCGAGCCGACCGTAGCAGCGGCCATCGTGACGCACCTGCGGAACTGAGCGCGCCAACATGACCTTTACGCTGCTGCGCGCACCGGTTGGGGCAGGCAAGACTCGCGCCATCATCGACCGGATTAACGCCGTCTATGACGCCCAGCCGTTGGCGCGGGTGTGGGTGGTGCTGCCGACCGCCCGCCAGACTTACGCGCTGCGCCAGCGGCTGATTGACGAAGGGACAGCAGGGCGCGCCCCGCTGTTCAACCTTGAACTGTTCAACTTCTACGCGCTGTACGAGCGCATCCTGCTGGCCGCCAAGACCCCCACCTATACCGTGCGTGGGATGGCGCGCCCGCTGCTGCTGCGCCATGTCGCTGGGCGGGTTTTGGCTAACCAACCGGATGGGCTGTTCGCCCCGATTGCCGGGACGCTGGGGTTTGCCCAATTGGTTGGCAGCCTGATTGATGAGCTGAAGGCCGCCCGCGTCGAGCCGCACCAGTTTGAAGCAGTCGCGCAGACGCCCAAAGACCGCGAATTGGCGGCGGTCTATACCGCCTATCAAACCCTGCTGCGGCAGGGCGCATTTGCATCAGTGGGGCGTGACGACGGGACGCCGCTGGTCGATGCTGAGGGGGAGGGCTGGTTGGCGCTAGATGTGCTGACCGGAACACCCGGCGCAGTGCCGAAACTCGGCTTGCTGGCGGTCGATGGGTTCGACCAGTTGACCACCGTTCAGGCCGACCTGATTCACGCGCTGGCCGCCCGCGCCGATGAGACGGTTGTGACGCTCTCGCAGATGCCCGAACGGGTCGGACAGCGAGTAGCGCAAGCCGAGCGCCTCCTGTTGCACGGTGGTGAAGTGATGGTGCAGGATTTACCAGCGCGCCCGTTCGCTTCGCCTGCGCTCGGCCATGTAGTCGCGCAGGCCTTCCGTGAGCAGCCCGACCATGTTCCACTGGACAGCGACGCCGTGGTCTTCATTGAAGCGGCAGACCCCGCCGCCGAGTCGCGGGAGGTGATGCGGCAGGTCAAGCGCTGCTTGGTTGGTGATAACGCCTGCGCACCAGAAGACATCATGGTTGCAGTGCGCGATTGGCCGACCTACAGTACGTCGCTGGCCGCTGCCGCCCGTGAGTTTGGCGTCCCGCTGGCAGCGCACCACGGTCAACCGCTGACCGGCCACCCCTTTGGCGCGTTCATCGACGGATTGCTGCGATTGGCCGATGACGATTTCCCGCTGCGCGATGTCGTCGATGTGCTGTATTCGCCATATGTCGCACTGCCTGAAGATAACCCGCTGTCCCCGGCGCTTATCGAACAGATTGGGCTGCGCGGCGAGGTCTTGGGCGGCGAGTCGGCGTGGCTGGCCGCGATTGAGGCCGCGGCACAGGTCAAATATGATGATATGGGCGTCGAACAGCCCCGGTTGATAGCGTCGGACGAGGTAGAACCTCTCCAGACGGCGCTGTCGGCGCTTTTCCATGCCCTGACCCTGCCGGAACGAGCG
>JALONW010000123.1 GCA_025454725.1 Anaerolineae bacterium | reverse complement strand
TCACTGACCGCCCAATCGACTCGCGAGTCGCCGGGGCGCAGTTGGATGAATGGGTGGGCGCTGGCGTCGAGGGTATCCATGCCCGCCCACATCACCTGACCGGCGTCACTGTCCCACCAAATCACGCCGCCGCGCACGACGGTAAAACGTTCCCCGCTGGCGAGGACGCGCTGCTCGTCACCAGTCACCGGGTTGATGAAAGCCAGCGCGCCGCCGCGATTATCGCGCAGGACGTGGTAGACCGTCCTCGGCGTGCCGTCGGTCTCTTGCGCGGCGGGGGTCAGGCTGACCAGCGCGGCCAACACGGCGAGAATCAGCCAGCGCACGTCTTAGTGCCCCGCCGGTCGGTTCTGGGTTGATGTCGATGACGATGGCTTTATTGGCCTCTTTGGCGTCCCATGGGAGCTGTGCCGCCGGGAAGACCGCGCCCGCCGTCCCCGCGACGATGTAGACATCGCTGGTCACTGCCGCTTGGGTCGCCCGGTCAAACGCGCCGGGGGGTAATATTTCGCCAAACCAGACCACGTTGGGGCGCAGCCACGCGCCGCAGTGCGGGCAGGTCGGCGGGCTGGCCGCCCCGATGACCATCTCGGATTCGTCTACGAGGGTTGGGTTGCCCTGACAGTCGTTATAACACTTGATCTGCGAGAGCTGACCATGCAGGTGCAGCACGTCACGACTCCCGCCGCGCTCGTGCAGATCGTCAATATTTTGGGTGGTGATGTGCAGCGACGGCACGAGGTCGGCCAGCGCCGCCATGGCGTAGTGGCCGGGGTTGGGATTCACGCCCCGCATCTGGGCGCGGCGCTCCGCGTACCAGTCCCACACCCTGCCGGGGTTGGCGCGGAAGCCTTCCGGCGTCGCCAGCTCCTCGAAGCGGTAATTGGCCCACAGACCGGTCAGCGCGTCGCGGTAGGTCGGGATGCCCGACTCCTTGCTGACACCCGCGCCGGTCAGGACGGCCACGTGCCGCGCACGCGACAGCGCCTCCGCGGCTTTTTGAATTAGGTGGTCCATAGATACCCCTCTATCCCAGCCGCTCGATAATCGTCCCCGTCCCCATGCCGCCGCCGCAGCACATGGTCTGGAGACCGTAGCGCTTGCCATGCGTATCCAGTGCGTGCAGCAGGGTGGTCATCAGGCGTGCGCCGCTGCCGCCCAGCGGGTGACCGAGGGCAATCGCGCCGCCGTGGACGTTGACCTTCTCCATATCGGGCTGATATTCGCGCTGCCACATGCCAATCACCGCCGCGAATGCCTCGTTGACCTCGAACAGGTCAATGTCGTTCAGTTTCAGCCCCGCCCGCGCCAAGACCTTGGCCGTGGCCGGAATCGGGCCGGTCAGCATTAGATGGGGGTCGCTGCCGACCGTCACCGACGCGACGATGCGCGCGCGCGGCTTGAGGCCGAGCTTGTGCGCCACCGCCGAGGTCGTCACCAAGACTGCTGCCGCCCCGTCGCTGATTTGGCTGCTGTTTCCAGCGGTGGTCACGCCGTTGGGGGTAAAGGCTGGTTGCAGCGTCCCCATTTTGGCGCGGTCTACGTTCGGTCGGACGCCTTGGTCGTGGCTGACTGAGGTCGGCGCGCCGTCATCGCCCACGCCGTTGATGGGGACAATTTCACGCTTAAACCAGCCCTGCGCGGTGGCGTGGGCGGCCTTGCGGTGGCTGTGATAGCCAATCTCATCGACCTCCTCGCGGGTAACGCCCCACTTTTGGGCGATTTCGTCCGCCGCCACGCCCTGCCCGACGAGATTATGGGCAGCCATCATGCCCTCGGTGAATGGCTGACTGCCCGCGAGGCTCGACCCCATTGGGACGCGGGTCATGTGTTCGACGCCGCCCGCCAAGACCACCTCGGCCTGCCCGCTGGCGACCATCGCGGCGGCAAGGTGGACGGCCTGCTGGCTACTCCCGCACTGAAAATCGAGCGTGGTGGCCGGGACACTGACCGGCAGGCCCGCTTCCAGCACGACATTTCGCGCCAGATTGAAAGTTTGCTCCCCAATCTGGCTGACACAGCCCATCAGCACATGGTCGAGTTTGTCGAGCGGGAGGCCGGTGCGCGCCATCAGCTCACACACCACATGCGCGCCCAAACTGACTGGGTGAATCTCGCGCAGCCAGCCCCCGCGTCGGCCCAACGGGCTGCGGACGGCATCAATAATCACAACATCGCTCATGGCTTAAAATCCTTTTCTGGATGCTATTAAACTTTTTTCACTTGTTTGGTGATTATCCAACAAACCTCACCCCTGCCCCTCTCCCTGTGGAGAGGGGGTTGGGGGGTGAGGTTCGCCCCTACTCATTCCGGCGGCGGCGCAGCACGACCAACAGGATGAGGATGACCAACAGCGCGAGGATTCCGATAATCAGCGCGATGGACGGCAGTTGCGGCGCTTGCGCGGCCTCGGCCACGATGTCCGTCAGCTCGACTGGGGTCGAGGTGGGGTCGAAGGTCGTAGGAGTTGGCTCAGGCGACGGTTCTTGGGTCGGTTCTGGCGTGTTGGTCGGCTCGTCGGTGGCCGTCGGTTCTTCAGTTGGTTCATCGGTAGCCGTTGCCGTGGGTTCTTCGGTCGGGGTAGCCGTTGGCTCCTCAGTTGGTGTTGGTGTCTCGCTAGGCGTGATGGCCGTCTGAGTCTGCTGGGCGCGGATGGCGGCCTGACGCTCTGCCGTGGACGCGACGCGGGTCGAAGCGGCTTCGGTCGCCAGCGCGGCGGCCTCTGCCGTCTGAGTCTGTTCCAGCGCGAGAGTTGCGCCTTCCTCGGTCAGTTGAACATCGGCGGTGGCCTGCGCGTCGAGGGTGGCTTGCGCGTCTGCCGTCGCGGTGAAGGCGGCCAACTGCGCCAGTTCCGCGTCGATGGTGGACTGCATTTCGGTGGTGGCAGCGGCCTCGGCGGTCTCCAATGCGGCGTCGGCAAATTCGGCCTGCGCTGTGCCGGTTGACTCAGCGGCGGCGGTGGCTTGTGCGTCGATGTCGGCCTGCGCGGTGGCGGTAGCAAAACCGTCCTCGGTGGCACGGGCGAAGAGGGCGGCTTGGTCGGCGGTGGCCTGCGCCGCTTGGGTCACGACCAGCGCAGTGGCCGAGGCGTCGGGCGTCGCGGTGGGGGTATTGGTCGGCGTGGCGGTTGGGAACAGGAACTCCGACACAATCACTGGGATTTCGACCTCGGTCGTCTGGCCGAAGGCGTTGGTGACGGCCACGGTGAGGGTCTGCTCACCGGGCGTGACAAACACGTCTTGCGCATTGAGGGGCAGCGTCAGCGGCGACGCGCCCGCCACAAATTCGACCTCTTCGCCGCCGATGATGAGGGTGGCCGTTCCTTCATCGGTCTGCCCGCCGAGGGTGATATTCAGCGTGCGCGCCGAGTCGATGGTGTCGCCCGCTTCCAGCCCGTCGATAGTGACGGTGGGGGGCAGCGCGCCAATCTCGATGTCCAGCGGGAGAACACTGCGCGTCCCAGCGTTTTCCGTCACGATAAACTCGGCGGTGTAGACGCCCGGCGCGAACGCCACCGGGTCGATGGTCAGGGCGGCAGGCAGCGCCGCAGAACCATCCAGCGTTTCGCCGTCGATTTGCAGCAACACCTCGGTGACCGGGCTTTGCGTCTGGCCGCTGACGGTAATGACGGTCGGCGCGGTAATCACGCCCAGCGCGGCAGGGTCCACGTCCAGCGTCAGGCGTGCTTGAGCCGCATCCACCTCAAACGGGAGCGAGGCCGTGCCGGTGTCGCCCTCGGCGTCGGTGGCGCTGACCGTCAGGGTGTAGTCGCCCGGCGGCAGGGTGAACGGGTCAATGGTCAAGGTGTACGGCTCGTCCAGCGCGGTTGGACCAGCACCGGTATCGGCTGTGACCGATTCCAGCGCTGAGTCGGCGCGGATGCGGGCGGTGAAGGTGGTCGGCCCAGACAGCGGCGCGCTCAAGCTGGGCGTAATCTCGACGATGGGGACAGGGATGGGGGCGCGGTAGGTCGAGGCGGCGAGGATGCCGTCCGGCGCGACCCCCAGCAGGAACGAGTAAAGCCGCCCGTCCAGCGGTGCATCCGATTCGACGGTGATGATGTACTGTGACCGGAACAGCGCCGCCAGTTCTGCGTAGATGCCCGCGAGGTCGGCGGGCTGCGGTGACTCGTAAAATTGGCCGTTGCTGGCGCTGGACAGTTCTTGCAGGTAGGTGCGGTCGGTCCCGAAGCCGAGACCGATGGTATAGACCGGCACGCCGCGCAGGGCGGCAGCGTCACGCCCGGCCCCGCGCCCCTGTGCCGATGCGCCGCCGAACTCCCCGCCGTCGCTGAGGAGGACGACCGCCCGGCGCGGGAAGGGCGCACGGTCGGCCACTTCGACGCCCAGCGCTCCAGCGTCGTAAAGCGCGGTCTGGCCGCCGAACGGCAGGTTGTCAAGCGCGGCGAGCAGCACAGCGCGGTCGGTGGTGTAGTCCTGCACGAGGATGGGGTCATTGTTGAAGGCGACCACCGCGATGGTGTCATTGGGAGCGAGCGCCTCGATGAAGGCGCGGGCGGCAGCTTGAGTCTGTGCCAGCGGCGTCCCGGCCATACTGCCGGACGTGTCGATGACCAGTACCACGGCCAGTGGCAAGTTGTCGTCGGTGACGCTCTCAACATTGACGATGCGCGCCCCGGCCTGCGTCCACGAGCCGCTGAGGGTGAAGTCATCCACGCCCAGCCCCTCGATATTTTGGCCTGTGGCGTCGGTGACGTTGGCCGAGATGATGACCGTCCGCCCGTCGTTGGGGTTCACCCCGGTAATGTTAATGCGCTGGGGGGTGCGGTCGGTTTGTAAGGCCAGCGCCGATGGGATAAACACCCCCAACCCGACCAGCGCCAGCAGCGTTATCATCCAACGTTTCATAAAAAAATACCCCACCTGTTGTCGTGTTTAGCCGTCAAAAAAGGTGTCCTAGTTGGTTAGACTCTACCCCATCTGGGGTGGTGCTGTCATTAAACTCTGTTAAAGCAATCACACCAGCGGGCTTTACATCGGGCTGGTAGCATATATAACCATCTATGTCCGGTGCTTGAATATGGAGGTGTCATGGCTTCCCTATACGCCTCACCCCTGTACTCAAGTCCTGATTTCCAACCGATTCACACCGGACTCAAACCAGTTTTTGGCATAACGATAACCATACGTTACAATAGCCTACAAGCTGGGGGACAGCATGAAAACCTCAATACTTTTTTAACTTTTTCAAAAGTCTGGGCAAGACTTTTGGCCTGTTTTGGTATACGCTTGAAGGTAGGGGGTTAAATCGGTTGCATTAAGGAAAACCGTAAGAACCTCGACAACGAAGGTGTTATTGAGACGGGTTGAGATGGGCAGAACGGTATGACACGTATCCTCTACATTGAAGACGAACCCAACAACCGGATGCTGGTGAAGCGTCTGTTCATGATGTTGGCGTCGGACATCGAATATGCCGAGTCGGAGAGCGCCGAGCGCGGTATCCAAATGGCGCTGGAGAACCGTCCCGACCTGATTCTCATGGACATCAGTATGCCGGACATGGACGGCCTAACGGCAACCGGCAAAATCCGCCAGATGCCGGAAATCCGCATGACACCCATCATCGCATTGACGGCCAACGCCATGGAAGGCGACCGTGAACGCTTCCTCGCGGCGGGCTGCGACGGCTACATCAGCAAGCCCATCGACATCGACACTTTCATTGACACGGTGCGCGACTACTTAGACAAAGCCAAGAAGAACCTGCTGCGCGCTTCTGCACAGACCGCGCCGCTGCGCGAGGTCGAAAAGCCGCCCACGGTGGTTTCACGCCCCACCGGCTTATCGGCGGCTGCGGCGGCGGCCACTGCTGCATCGGCGGCGGCAAAACCCCCCTCGCTCCCCACCCAGCCCACGCCGGTCGTCCCGAATGGGTCATCGGCGGTGACGCGCCCCGTGCAGACCGCGCCCGCCAAGCCTGAGACCGCGCCGGTTGCTGCGAGTCCCGTTGCCAAGCCGGATATCACGCCAGTGACGCCGCCTTCATCTAGCGCCGCTGAGACCAAGCCGGTGTCGTTGCCCATCCCGGACGTGAAACCAGACCCCGCACCCGCTGCCCCTGCGCAGGCTGCATCAGCCGCGCCCGCATCCCCGGTGAAGGCCGAACCAACCGCCACGGCCACAGACCCCGCCAAGGTTGAGCCAGCGCCGACGCCCAAGACCGAGACAGCCGTAACCGAGACCGAATTGGCACAACAGCAGAAGATCACGAATGGAGGTGGTCAGTGATGGTTGAAGACCGCAAGGGGATTGACCCGACGGAAGCGCACGTCCTCGTCGTCGAGGATACCGTGCCGAACTTTATGCTGATTGCGCGGATGCTGAACCACATGGGCGTGCGCCGCTGCGAGTGGAAGACCTCTGGCTGGCAAGTCGTCCAGTACGCCGAGATGCTGCCCCGCGTGGACCTCATCCTGCTGGACATCCGCCTGCCCTACAACGACGGTTACGCCGTGCTTGAGAAGGTACGCCAGAATCCCAAGCTTAAGAACACGGTGGTCTGTGCCGTCACCGCCGAGGCCAGCGAGGAGCAGATGCGCCGCGCCCAGAAGGCCGGTTTCAACGGGTTCCTCGGCAAGCCGCTCGACCCCGATAAGTTCCCCGACCAGATTAAGCGCTTGCTGAACGGCGAGCCGGTCTGGGAGTGGCAGTAGGCCGTGAATCGGAGGGGGTGTAATGGCGACCGTTAGACAGCGGCACAGGGGCCGACCGCCCATCCACCGCGCCGGTAGGTCCGACACCCAGATGCAAGATGAGATGACCGCCCCGCGCCTGCCGGGGCGCTTGTGGTTATGGACAGCAGCGGCGCATCCGCCGCTGTGCTGAGGGGAAGTTGTTGAGGAGGGGACCCAATGCCTGACCGACGCGCACCGAGCGCCCTAGAGGCGCTGCAAGCCGCGCAGCGGCTGACCGCCGGGCTGGCGGCCACCGCGCAGGAGCGCGACCTGCTCGCGCAGGCGGCGCGCACCTTCGCTGAGATGTTTGAGGGAGATTACGCCGCCATCCTCATCAGCCGAGAGGACGGCGGGGGCGTGTTCAACGCCGAATACCCGGCCACACCCAAGTTGGAAGGGATGACTGTCCCGCCGGATGCCGCGCTGGTGGCCGACTACGCCAGCCGAGGGATGCTGGCCTCGGTCAGCGCCATTGAGGGCAGCCCGCTGCTCCCCGCCGACGTGCGCGGCGCGCTCCAGCGTGCCGGTCTGCGTTCGGCGATGCTGTTCCCGATGGGCAGCACCGATGACCGCTGGATGGGGATGGTGGTACTGGCCTTCAAGCGTGACCTCGCCCTGCCGGTTGAGGCAGTGGACAGCCTGTCGGTGTTGGCGCTTCAGGTCGGCGGCCTCGTGCAGGGGATGCGGCAGGTCGCCCGCACCCAGCGGCAGGCACGCCAGCTCAACAGCCTGCTCACCCTCAGCCAAGCGATGGGGCGCACCGAGACCGAGGAAGAACTCGGCTACGAGATTGCCAAGCAGATAACCGACGTGCTGCCGGTCAGTCAGTTCGTGATGCTGCGCGGCAGCCCGACCGCCGAGTCGCTGGCGCTCATTGGGCGCTGGGAGGGGGGCAAGGCGCAGCGCGTCCGCGCCGACCAGCCCATCACCGTCCCGGTCACGCAGACCCTCGTTAGCCGCATACAAGGCCTGAGTATGATGGTCGATGTCTCGGACTTCGGCGCGCACAGCCCGGCATGGCAGGGGCTGTTCGGCCTTCCCAGCCGCAGCGGTCTGGCCGCCCCCCTCATCGTTGGGGATGAGCAGATTGGCGCGCTGGTGGTCGAGTCCGACCGCCCGTACACGTATACCGACGCCGAACGGATGGTGTTCAATCAGCTCGTCGCCCAGACCAACACTGCCCTGACCCGCCTGCGCGCCACCTTCGGCCTACAGCGCACGGTCGAGGGCGCGGCTATCGTCAACTCGGTTACACAGCGCATCCAAGGCGAGACGACCTCGGTAGGCATCATCACCAACGGCACACTGGCGACCCTACAGGTCCTCAACGCCCGCCGCGTCACCACCAAGCTGGGCAACCCACTGGACGCCAGCACCAACAGCGGGGATGGGCAGCCCGCCCAACCCGGAAACGGCAAGAGGTAAAGACCCATGAGCGCAGAAGCCCGCAGCTCGTTCTCGTCGGCCTACATCGCCCTGCACGCGCTGGACAGCGTGCGCCAGCGCTTTGCGACCGGCGTAGCGATACTGGTATTGGTTATCCCCCCGCTGCTGGTCGGCCTCCGCATCGCCTTCGGCGAAGGGCAGACCCTCGATTTCATCACCCTGCTGACCACCGGTGTCGAGGTGCTGGCAGGCATCGCCGGCCTCCTGCTCATCCGGTCCAAGAATTTCGCCCTCGCCGGGGTACTCATCAGCATCGCCATCCTGTTCGATTTTTGGTTTACCCCAGAGCCGACCCTGCGCCTGCTGCTGGCGCTGATTGCGTGTACCGCGGCGGCGGTGTTGTCAGGGACGCGCTTTTTCCTGTTCACGCTCGGCGTGGTGATGGTCGGGCAGGCTCTGGAGGTCTATAACCAGTATGTTGCGGCGGATGGGGCGCTATCGCAGGATACGGTTAACACCGCCATCTCGACCGTCTTGATTTTTCTGACCGCGCTGTTCTTCCGCTACTTCAACAACTTAGCGCAGTCCACGGCAGGCAGTTCGTCCATCGCCAACCAGCGCCTCGATGCGGTGGCGGCCATTGGGCGGCAGACGGCGCGCTTGCTGAACTACGATGAACTCATCAGCACCGCCGTGAACCTGATTAAGACCCAGTTCGGCTACTACCACGTCCAGATTTTCCTCGTGGACGACCAGCGCGAGTTTGCCGACCTCGTTGCCAGCACCGGCGAGGCTGGTCGCCGCTTGATGGAGCGCAGACACCGTCTCGCGGTCGGCTCTGATTCGGTCATCGGCAAGGTGACGCTCGCCAACGAGGCGATATTGGTCAACGACACCGAAAACGACCCCGGCCATGCCTTTAACCCGCTGCTGCCGGACACCCGCGCGGAGCTGGCGCTGCCGATGCAGGTGGTGGTGGACGGCCAAAGCCGTGTCATCGGGGCGCTGGACGTGCAGGCGGTCGAACCGATGGCCTTTACCGCGTCGGACGTGCAGGCGCTGCAAGCCCTCGCCAACCAGATGGCCGTGTCCATCCGCAACGCCCGCCTGTTCGAGACGCAGGCCTCAAGCCTGAAGGAAAATGAGCGCTTGTTCTCCGAGGCGCAGTCCAGCCTCGATGAAATCCAGCGGCTCAACAGCCAGCTCACTCATCAGGCGTGGGAGGGCTACCTCAAGGCCAATCCCGCGCTCAAAGGCGTCACCGCCACGCCGCAGAGCACCACCCACAACGCCGACTGGTCGCCGCTGATGGTGCAGGCCTGCCGCCAGCGCTTCCCGGTGTCTGGCACGGCGGAGGGTGGCGCGGAGATGGTGGCCGTCCCCATCCTGCTGCGCGGCGAGATTTTGGGCGCGATGGAGGTCGAGGTCAGCCCCGGCACGACCAGCGACCTGCTGGCGACGATGGTCACGATTGCCGAGCGTATGTCCTCGGCGCTGGAAAACGCCCGCCTTGTCGAGGAGGCGCAGGCGGCCTCGGCACAGGAGCAGCGCATCAGCTTGATGGTGACGCGCTTCCAAGAGGCCGAGACGGTGGACGAGCTGCTCCAGATTACCTTGTCCGAGCTGACCGATACGCTGGACGCTGAGGGGGGCTCGATCCGCATCGGCCTCACCCAGCCGTCATCATCATCCTAGAGGGGGAGTTAAGCGCATGGCACAACGGGAAACAACATCACCCGGTTGGCTGACGATGTTGGCGGAGTTCGAGGACCGTGTGGACCAGCAGCGGGCGTCCAGCATCATGGTCATCAGCTTCTTCCTCGCGGTCATCGGGGTCGTCTGGCTAATCATCTTAGGCATTTCATACCTGATTAACCCCGGACAGGGCATCGTCGCACCGTTATTTTATGTGGCGACCTACTACGTCCCCATTATGGGAATCATCTGTTACACCATGGCTCGGCAGGGGCGGCTGGGCATCGCCACCGCTGGCTTCGTCAGCCAAACTGTCCTGATTCCGCTTACGTTCGTAGACTTCAACACGCTCTACCTGTCCAACGTCATCCTGTTCACCATCCCCGTGGCGGCGGCGGGCGGCCTGCTGCGCCGGTCGGGGGTGGCAATTACCACCATCATTATGATGGTGATTGCGGTGGTCTTTTCGGTCGGTCAGCGCCAAGCGGGCGCTCCCACGTCCATCAACCCTGCCGAGACGGTACTGGCTGACCTCGTGGTCGTGGTGGTGACGCTGGCCATAGACGCCGCGCTGCTATACGGCTTCGCTGGGTGGCCTGCACTGGTGGCCGCTGACGCCCAGCGCGACGTACTGGCGCTCCAGCGCGTGGCGGCCTTCGGCGCGTCGCTGGATATCGACAATGAGGAGCGTCTGATGGGTCAGGCGCTGACCTTTGTGCGGACCGAACTCAAGTTCTCGTTCGCCCAG
>JALONW010000497.1 GCA_025454725.1 Anaerolineae bacterium | reverse complement strand
GCGGTCGGCAACAACCCGATTGCGCCGGACGCCAAACAAGGCCTGATTAAGGCGCTTCCGCGTGGGACACGCTTGGTCAACTATGTCCCGTTCGATGCGGTGCTGCCCCGCGCCAAAGTCATGATTCACCACGGCGGGATGGGCAGTACCCACCGGGCGGTGGTGTATGGCGTTCCGCAGATTGTCGTCCCGCACGCCGCCGACCAGCGCGGGCAGGCGCGGCGAGCGGCACAGGCAAAAGTCGGTCTCAACCTGACCGCTCATGACGTGCGCCAAGGCAAGCTGTTAGAGGGGACGCGGGCGCTGCTCACCGATGCTCGTGTGCAGCAGAACGCCCGCGACCTCGCGGCGGAAATGGCCGCGCTCGGCGGCGCAGACTCCGCCGCTGATGCGGTTGAGGCGGTGTTGGGGCAAGTTAAATCCCTTTGACGTACAGCCAGCGCCCCTCGACGCGCTCGAACACGCTGTGTTCGGTGAATGAGATGTCGCGCCCGGCCTGTATCAACATGGCGCGGAACTTGACCGTATTCGCCCCGACGGCCAAAATCCTCAGCCCAACGAACGTCACCGATTGGCTGAACACTTGTAAATCGATGCGCCATGCGGCGCGGTCGGCCTGCCAATGTGGGCTGGTCGGGTGGGTGGTCTGCATCAGGTAATCGGGTTTGTCCAGCGCGTAGGCACTGTAACGTGAGCGCATCAGCGTTTCGGGCGACGGGGCGGGCTTGCCGTGGTGGTAGGGACGGCAGCACCTCGCGTAGGGCTGGCCGCTGCTGCACGGGCATGGGACGGGCGTGGGTGAGGTCATAGCAAGATAAACTCTTAAAAGTTTGGGGCCGGTGGGATTCGAACCCACACGCACTTTCATGCAGAAGTTTTTAAGACTCCCGTGGCTGCCATTTCACCACGGCCCCATCTATTTCCCTATTCTAATGGGTATTGGGATGACTTTCAACGGGCGCGGCCATAGATTTTTGCCCCCAATCTTGGGCATAATGCCATGAGATACGCCAGCCCACCCGCCGCCCCGCCTTGTAAAGGATTTCCACTGGTGACCTCCTCCACATCACAGACGGTCGCACGTTCGCGTGTCGGCCTGATTGTCCTCGCTTTCATCGCGTTCATCTCGCTTGGCCTACCCGACGGCCTGCTGGGAATTGCTTGGCCGTCAATGCGTGCCGATTTCACCCAACCATTGGACGCGCTGGGTTTGCTGCTGTTCTCTGGCATGGTCGGCTACATCAGTTCCAGCTTCGTCAGCGGCCCACTGATGAAGCGTTTGGGCGTCGGTCGGCTGCTGGCCTTGAGCTGCGGCATCACCGGCGCAGCGCTGTTGGGCTACACGGTCGCCCCGGTCTGGCCAGTGGTGGTCGTGCTAGGCGTGTTCGCCGGGCTGGGCGGCGGAGCCATCGACGCTGGGCTGAACACCTACATCGCCGCCAACCACGGCGAGGGGCTGATGCAGTGGCTGCACGCCTTTTTCGGCGTCGGTGTCACATTGGGTCCCGCCATCATGACCTTTGGCCTCAACCAATTTGAACAATGGCGAGTCGGCTATTGGGTCGTGGGTACGGCTCAAATTGGTTTGGCGCTGTGCTTTTTACTCACCGCAGGCATGTGGACGCGGGGCAAAGCCGCCGCAGGCGACACACCCTCGATTACCGACCACAAGACCCCGTTGGTCGAGACCTTGCGCCAGCGCGGGGCGTGGTTGAGCATGTCGCTCTTCTTCATTTACGTCGGCATCGAGTTGATGCTCGGTCACTGGGGCTATACCCTGCTGACCGAGGGGCGCGATGTGCCAACCGAAACGGCTGGGTTTTGGATTAGCGCCTATTGGGGCGCATTCACGGTCGGACGCATGACGGCGGGGCTGTACGTAGCGCGGGTCGGCATACGCCGTGTGCTGTATATCAGCCTTGTCCTCGCGCTGGTGGGGGCGGTGGTGGTGGCGCTCAACCTGTCAGGCGCGGTGACGCTGGTCGGGATGATGGTGGTCGGTTTCGCCATCGCGCCGATTTTCGCCGGACTGGTCTCCGATACCGGCAACCGCGTCCCGCCCGAACACGTCGCCAACACCATCGGTATTCAAATCAGCGCGGCAGGGATTGGAGTCGCCGTCGTCCCCAGCATCGCCGGTTTGATTGCCAACCGCAGCGGCAACCTCGAATTCCTGCCGCTGTACCTTGTCGGCATCATCGTCTTGATGCTCGTGCTGTACACGGCGTCAGGTCGGCGGGCGTAGCCGAGTGATGCTGCGCTGGAGCCTGCTCATCGCGTTGGTACTGGTCGCCTTTGGGCTGCGGCTGACGGCGCTGGGCGCGCCGTCCGTGTGGTGGGATGAGGCGTGGTCAGCGTGGGTCGCTCAACAGCCGCTGGCGTTGACCACCGAACTGACCGCCCGCGATGTCCACCCACCGCTGTACCAGTGGCTGCTGCACGGCTGGGTCCGTGCCGCTGGAATCAGCGAACTTGCCGTGCGCTACCTGTCGGTGCTGTGGGGCGTGCTGACCATCGCGCTGGCCTACGCACTGGGGCGGCGGATGGGCGGGAATCGCGCTGGATGGGTGGCGCTGGCGGTCGCGGCTTGCTCGGTGCTGCTCATCCGCTGGTCACAAGAGACGCGGATGTATGCGCAGGCGGCGGCGCTGATTGCATTGGCGGCATATGCGACCCTGCGCGCCCAA
>JALONW010000496.1 GCA_025454725.1 Anaerolineae bacterium | reverse complement strand
TCTGCGCCCACCTCATCACTCATCATTCAAGACTCATCTCGATGGTTCTTTATTTCAGCCAATTTTTGACCGTCGGCGGCAGGCCAATCCGGCTGAAATGCTCGAATGTTGCGTCCTTAAACGGCAGTTCCAGCCGCCGCCGGATGACATCAAACGCCCGCACATAGCTCATCTGCACGCGTAGCGCATCCGACAGCCCCAGCCGCTCGATGACCGCCAGAATCTCGGCATGTTCCCCCTCGACCTCAACGAACCGACCGAAGGGCAGCTCATCAAGGACGACCTCACACCCGTCCAGTGTGTAGGTTGTGCGATACTTCTCATAGGCCACGTCATGCACGTACCCCAACAGGCCGAGAATGGTGTCCATCGTCTTGAAGTCGCTGACCTCGACCTCAGCCTCGTAGCGACTAATAACACCGTCCTCTGCGGAAGCGCCCTCTTTATAGGTCAAGCGCACCCGCGAGTCCTGCCGCAGGCGCAGCACAACCCCGCGCTTGCCAAGGCTGCCATTGGGCAGGTCATAGCGCACGTTGCGCTCAAACACGCGGGGGGCGGCCAGCACCGCCCCCAACGTTTGTAGAGTCATCTCGACAGCCGAAAGGTCATCGACCCACAGCTTGGCCTCGGTCTCGGTATTTCCCTCGCCCGACACCGCCGCTAAACCTTCAGCACAATTTTGCCGAACACGTCGCCGCGTTCCAGCAGTTCATGGCCGCGCCGCGCTTCATCCAGCGGCAAAACCTCGCTGATGACTGGCTTGAGCGCGCCGTCAAACACAAGATTCATCACCCGCACATAGTCTTGGTGCGGCCCCATTGTGCTGCCGATGATGCTGATATGCTTGCTGAAGATGTAGCGCAAATCCAGCTCGAACATCGGGCCGCTGGTGTTGCCGACCACCAGAATCCGCCCGCCAATCCGCACACTGCGGATGCTGTCGAACATCGTGGCCTTGCCCACGTTATCGACCACCACATCCACGCCGCGCTTCTCGGTCAGCTTCTGCACTTCACGGGACCATTCCGGCACCGCTGACCGGTCAATCACCACATCTGCGCCCAAGCCTTTGGCCTTCGCGCACTTTTCGGCGTCGCTGCCGACCACAATCACCTTTGCGCCGGTCAGCTTGGCAATCTGGATGCTGGCAGTGTTCACCCCACCGCCCGCCCCGACGATTAAGACAGACTCGCCCGGCTTCAAGCCGCCACGCGTAATCAGCGAATGCCACGCCGTGACATAGACCAAGCCCGCCGCCGCCGCGCCCTCGAACGCGAACCCATCCGGCATCTTGACGAGGTTGCGCGCCGGAACGACTCGGTACTCCGCCGCCAAGCCGGATGTATGTTCACCCATAATGGCCGCCCGGCTCTGGTTCTCCATCCCGGTCATCAGTGCTGGGCTGTCCGGCGGCACGACCAACGGGTCAATCGCCACCCGGTCACCCGACGTGAACCCGTTCACGCCCGCGCCGACCAAATCGACTTCGCCCGCACCGTCCGACCCTGTGACGTGCGGCATGTGTAGGGTTAAGCCCTTCCAACCCTCGCGTACCCACAGGTCAAGCCGATTCAGCGCAGCAGCGCGCATCCGCAGGCGCACCTCCCCCGCACCCGGCTCTGGGATGGGCAAGTCGTCCACCGCATGGATGACCTCGGCGCTGCCGTGTTCCGTAAAAACCGCCCCACGCATTAGCGCAGTCCCAATTCGTTGCGGGCGATGACCATCCGCTGGATTTCGCTCGTGCCTTCGTAAATCCGTGTGATACGCGCATCGCGGTAGTAACGCTCCAGCGGCATTTCCTTGCTGTAACCCATTCCACCGTGAATTTGCAGTGCTTCGTCGGTGACGAACATGGCCGTTTCGCTGGCAAACAGCTTCGCCATGCTTGCTTCAGTCGTGTAACGCCCGCCGGTCTGCTTGGCCTTCGACTTGGCCTGCACCGCATTCATGATGAGCAGGCGGCTGGCCTCGATGCGGGTCTTCATGTCCGCAATTTTCTGCTGAATCATCTGGAACTGACCAATCGGGCCGCCGAACGCCTGACGGGTGCGGGCGTAGTCCAGCGCCGCATCATAGGCCGCCTCTGCGATGCCCAGTGCCTGCGCCGCAATACCGATGCGCCCTGCGTCCAAGACTTGCATGGCAATCTTGAAGCCGTTCCCGACCCCGCCCAGCACGTTCTCAACCGGGATTTTATAGTCTTCGTAAACAATTTCGCTGGTCGCGCTGGCGCGGATGCCGAGTTTTGGCTCCTTCTTGCCGCGCTTGAGACCCGGCAGGCTGGCATCGACGAGGAAGGCCGTTACGCCCTTGTTGCCCTTGCTGGCGTCGGTCATCGTAAACAGAATCATCAGGTCAGCCACTGGCCCACTGGTGACCCACGATTTGCGCCCGTTGATGATGTAATGCGTCCCATCGTCGCTCAACACCGCCCGGCTCGACATCGTGGCGGCGTCGCTGCCGCTCATCGGCTCGGTCAGGCTGTATGCGCCAATCTTCTCACCCGTCGCAATGGGTGTGAGGAATTGCTGCTTCTGCTCCTCCGTGCCAAACGCCATCAAGGCATGGCAGTACAGCGAATTATTCACGCTCAAAATGGTGCTGTGGCTGGCGTCGGCGCGGGCGACCTCAATCATGGTCAGCACATAGGCGAGGGTATCCATCCCCGCACCGCCGTAATCCTCCGGC